>NZ_BSEF01000008.1:0-291727 GCF_027925545.1 Sphingobium sp. BS19 | reverse complement strand
GGCTTCGAGAAACGTCCGGTCCTCGCCACTCAATACGACCAAATCTGCCTGTCTACCCGCCACCATCAACGCTCCCACCTGTCTGACAAGAGCATATACAATGATGCTTACTTCAGTTCCAGATGACTAGCTACTCCGCGCATGCGATGCATCGCGAGGCAGCTGGCAGCGCCTCCAGCCGAGCGGAGGCTATGGGTTCACCGCAGACTCCGCAAAGCCCATAGGTTCCGGCCTGTAGGCGCGCGAGCGCTGCCTTGATCTGCGCAGCCTCTCCCAGAGCGGCCCGCTCAATCGCCGTGAGCGTTTCGTGGCCTTCCATCGCGACCGCCTGCTCCTCAAAGTCATCGTCTAGAAGTTCGCGCCGCTCCGCTTCGAGACGCTCGACCTCTATGTCGAGTGCGCCCAGCCGCGAGGCAAGGCGATCACGGATGCTGACAACGTCCATCGTCAGGCGACCTGATGCTCGGCAATCATCTCGGCTATCTCATCCAGCAGATGCAGTCGCTGCTTTTTAAGACCCTCGAGACGGTCGTCAGAACAAGCTTGGTTCCCGCTTTCGATCTGTCCGATCGCCTGAACAAGCTCATGGTGTTGACGTGCAAGGGAGCGGTAATGTTCGCTTTTGAGCTTGAGGCTGTGCAGCACTGCAATTTGCGCGGGAAACAACGCGTGGAGATCGTTACCAAGTTCACTCATGTACAATCCAATCCATCCATTCCTAAGCGTGATGATATGAAGTTTTGCGCCGAGCGCCCCCTATTGCCGGGTCCGTCTCTCGGTGTCGGTACGTGATGTTCCGGATGTCGGCCACGAAGGCTGCCCGTTAACATGAAATGCAGCTCACCCATGGCCAGCTGGAGGTGAGGACGCAGCTAAGCAATCCCCGCCCAATCTTCAGTCGGGCGGTATCTGATGGTTTGCCTGCGCCGCATGGTGTCGAAGCTGGCCGAGACAGATGAATCGTCTTGGTCTGGAACCCAATTAACAACGCCAGCGGGGCATACCCTGCGCAACTCTATTGTGATTCTCGCGTAGGGGTCTGCGCGCAGCCTCTACGTAACACTCCCAAAATCTTATCCCGCGCGACGCACATAAGTTCCCGTTAGATGCGAACAGGAGGAAAACCATGAGCGCGCACAAAACACCCAAGCATAGCATAATCGTTTGCCATCCCTCCCGGGACAGCTTTACCTGCACCGTGGCGAACCGTTATGCGCTCGCGGTACAGCGCGCCCGCCATGAAGTCGTTTTGCGCGACCTCTACGCCATAGGTTTCGATCCGGTCCTCAAGGACGCCGAACGGCCGTCCACTAATGGTTCAGTGCTCGCGGACGATGTGGAAAAAGAGCTCTCTCTTCTTGCCGGTTCGGACATCTTCGTTCTGATTTATCCGATCTGGTTCGGCCTGCCGCCTGCAATGCTCAAGGGCTATGTCGATCGCGTGTTCGGCGCTGGCTTCTCGCATCGCGCGGTGCGCGAGCAGATGATGCATCCGCTGATGACCGGGAAAGCTCTACTCAGCTTCACCTCGTCGGGATCGAGCCGCGCCTGGCTTGAGGAGCAGGGCGCTTACGAGTCGCTACGCACCGTCTTCGATACCTATATACGCCATGCATTTTCACTCGCGAGTGCACGCCACGTACATTTCCCGAACATCGTCGAGAACAGCAAGAAGAGCTATATCGACGAATGTCTGTTCGACGTTGAGGAAGAAGCCCGCGAGGCAGCGGCGGCTTTGCTCCTACCTTCACTCGACCGGAAATGAGGTGCGATCACACGCACATGGGATTGCGGAATGCTGTGGACGCAGCGAAAGCCCCAGAGCGGCGGCACCGTTTGCCCGCAAGCTGGCGACAGTCCCGACCGTATCGAGGCAAGTCCAGGGGTCGGAAAGCGGGACGGGGGCGTCGGTCTGTGACCGGGCCACGGTAAGATCCGCATCGGATGCTTCGGGCGGCCGCGCTTCGACGCGCGCGAACCGCTCGCGATCATCGAGCCGCAGCCAAAGCCCATGAAAAGCGACGCCCGCTTGCCGCGCGACCTCTGCAATTCGATCACGTTCGTCATCCCGTCTGAACGTAGCGTCTGCGATCACGCTCTGCCCGGCAGCGAGTGCCTGCGTGGCTAGTCGCTCTATTTCGCGATAGACGGTTTGCGCGGTGCCTGCCGTGTAACTGCGGGGCGGTAGCCGCACCTCCGGCGCCACGCCAGCGATCCGCTTGCGTAGGACATCGCTGCGCAAGATGCGGGCCCCTGGCGCGCGCCCGATATGGCAGCCCAGTGCGCGGGCCAGCGTAGACTTGCCCGTTCCCGACAGGCCTCCGATCGCGACGAGACGCGGATCGGGGGCCGCCATCACACACTCGGCAAAATCAAGGTAGCGCAGCGCGCGCTTGGCCGCATCGCCAGCATCGCCCTCTTCCCTTGCCTGCGCCGCCTCGACATGCGCGCGCACGCACGCGCGCACGGCCAGGAACAAGGGCATGAGCCCGACAGCGGCCTCATCGAAGGCCGAAAGGTCAAGGTAGCGATTGTAAATGAGGTTTGCGGCACCCGCATACCCCTGTTCCCAAAGATCCATCAACAGGAAGGCGAGATCGTAGAGAACATCGCATGTTGCCAGCTCATCATCGAATTCGAGGCAATCGAACGGCACCAGTCGGCCATCGATCACAGCGATGTTGGCAAGATGCAGATCGCCATGACAATGGCGGACCTTACCCTCGCGACGACGTACGTTGAGGAGTTGGGAATGGTCGTCGAGGGACGCATAGAGCGTCCGGTTGACACCGGCGACACGGTCGGGTGGCAGCAGCTGCGAAAAGCGCGCCATCGCCCCGGCATTGCCGTCGATGACCGTGCGCAACCGCGTCGATCCGCATGGCACGTCGGCAATGGCTGCCCTGCGGTGGAAATCCACCAGCGCATCGGCGAGATCGCCCAGAGCCCCGTCATCGACGGCATCTCTTGCCAATGCATGCGAAAGGAGGGCATCGTCAGGGAACCGGCGCATTTCCAATACCCAGTCCCTGGCCGGCCCCTCGCCGCCAAGCGTGAGGCCGCCTTGCCCGTCATCCTGGATTGGATGGACAGCAACGTATAGATCGGGCGCTGTCCTGCGATTTAGCCGAAGCTCGGCGTCCAGTGCGGCCTTGCGTTTCTCAGGCGTCGAGAAGTCGAGATAGCCAAGGTTGACCGGACGCTTGATTTTCCAGGCGCGGTCGCCGTGGAGAAAGATGCTTGCCGCATGGGTATCGATACGCTCGACTGGCCCCAGAGCGGCGAACGCCGCCCCGCAGGCCAGCCAAGTCGAGACATCGGCCCCATGGCGTTGCTCAACAGGGGCCGATGCCGCAGGCATCAATGTTCGATCATGATCTTGTGTGACCGGGCGGCTGCCTTTTCGTCCTTGGCCAAAATGACCTGCAGCACACCATTTTCGAACTTTGCCCCGATCGCATTGGCATCGACGTCAGTTGGAAGCGCAATCTGGCGTGTGAACGTGCCGTAACGACGCTCGCTCATATAATAGCCACCATCCTTGCGTTCGGACTGCTCCTTCTTTTCGCCGGAGAGAATCAAGACGCCGTCGACCACTTCGAGGTGGACGTCGTCGGCAGTAAGCCCGGGCAGTTCGACGGACAGGCGATACTCCTTCTCCCCGACGGTCATTTCAAGCGCGGGAACAAGGCCGGTCGATCTGGGACCGAAGTTGAAGATGCTCGGCGCAGGACGGCCAAAATCCTCGAAAAGGCGGTCGATTTCGCTGCGGATCCATTGCATGGGCCCACCATCCGCGGGCAAGTTGCCGGCTGAGGGCGTGCGGGTCTTCACGGGGATCCTCTCATTCATGGCTAGCTCCATTCTTGGTGTGAACTCGGCAGGTCAGGCGAAGAGCCCAGGTTGATCGGCTGCGTCGAACGGCTCCGGCACGACTAGTTGGTTGTGTTCGTCGCAATGTTCGTGCGGCTTGGGGGCATGTACGAGCGCCTGAGCGGCTGTCAGCCACCACTCCGAGGCGAGGAGAAAGGGCGCCTCGAGCAATTCTTCGGCTTCGCGCCAGAGCGTTTCGGGGAGCGTGTTCTTCGGGGTTGGCTGGGTAGTCATTATCGCCTCCTGCCGAGCATGACCACATTATGGCCCACCTTTGCGCAGCAATATTGGTAGTGATACTTAAGGAGCGCGCAGGCTAGGCACAAGAACCGCTGCACCCTCGATCTGACCGGCGCGAAGCGCCTTGAGCGCGTCGTTCGCTTGGTCCAGTGGATAAAGCTGACGCTTGGTTTCAGGCCCGACCGGTCAGCGACCTCGAGAAACGATGTGCCGTCGTCGCGCGTGAGATTGGCGACCGAGACGATTCGACGTTCGCCCCACAGAGTCGCGTAGGGAAAGGCCGAAATGTCGCTCATGTGGATGCCGGCGCAGGCCACCGTCCCGCCCTTGTCGACAGCCTGGAACGCAACGAGCACGAGCGCCCCGACCGGGGCAAAGATGAGAGCCGCATCGAGAGGAACGGGCGCTGCATCGCTGGAGCCGCCCGCCCAGATGCAGCCGAACTACCGGGCAAAAGCCTGCCCGGCAAAGTCGCCGTCACGCGTGAAGGCAGAGACCTCACGGCCCTGCCAAAAGGCAACCTGCGCCAGAATATGCGCAGTGCCGCCGAAGCCGTAGAGCACGATCTTCCGTGCGTCTCCAGCATAGCGTAGCGCGCACCAGCCGATAAGACCTGCACACAGCAGGGGCGCGGCCTCCACGTCGGAGAAGCGCTCAGGCAGGACGAAGCAAAAATGGGCATGGGCGATGGCATGGGTCGCATAGCCGCCATCGAGGGTGGCACCGGTGAACTCTGCCTGATCGCGGCTCGCCTGCCGCTGTCCGTGAATCTACTGATTTTCCGTCAAGCCTCTTTGGCCGATCAGGCGATCGAGCGGCGGGGAATTCTCCTGAGCCGCGATCGACAGAGGCAGACATTCATTATGAAAGCGCTTGTCTATCAGGGACCGGGGGCCAAGGCGCTCGAAGACCATGCCAAACCCTGCGTCATCGATGCCGGCGACGCAGTCGTACGGATCACCCACACCACCATTTGCGGTACCGATCTTCACATCCTCAAGGGGGACTTGCCCAGCTGCACGCCCGGTCGAATCCTCGGCCATGAGGGCGTGGGCGTGATCGAAAGCGTGGGCGTAGGGGTCACCGCTTTCAAGCCGGGCGACCATGTTTTGATATCCTGCATCACATCCTGCGGTCGCTGCACCTATTGTCGGCGCGGAATGTATTCCCATTGTGCGACCGGCGGATGGCTCCTGGGCAATATGATCGACGGGACGCAGGCGGAATATGTCCGAATTCCCCATGCGGACACCAGCTTGTACCCGATTCCGCCCGGTGCCGACGAGGAAGCGCTGGTTATGCTCAGCGACATCCTCCCCACGGGCTTTGAATGCGGCGTGCTTAACGGCAAGGTGTCGCCCGGCGGCACCGTGGCCATCGTCGGCGCCGGGCCGATCGGCCTTGCCTGCCTGCTGACGGCGCAATTCTATTCGCCGGCGCAGATCATCATGGTCGATCTCGACGACAACCGGCTGGATGTCGCCAGGCGCTTCGGGGCGACCGATGTGATTAACAGCACGGCTGGCGACCCCGTCGCGGCCGTCAAGGCGCTGACGGAAGGACGCGGCGTCGATACCGCGGTGGAGGCTGTCGGCCTGCCAGCTACCTTCGAGCTTTGCCAGGACCTTGTGGCGCCCGGGGGGATCATCGCCAATGTCGGTGTGCACGGGGTCAAGGCCGATCTGCATCTCGAGCGCTTATGGTCGCAGAACATAGCAATCACGACGCGTCTGGTGGACACGGTATCGACCCCGATGCTCCTCAAGACCGTGACCGCGAAAAAGATCGATCCAACCCAATTGATCACGCACCGCTTCTCGCTGGCCGACACCCTTGCGGCTTATGACACCTTCGGCCGCGCCGCGGAAACACATGCGCTCAAGGTGCTCATCACCCCATGACGGCGCGCATGGAAGAGATTGCCCGCGAGATCGTTCGCCTGCAGACGGAACTGGACAGGGAGATAGAGCGCAAGCGCAAGGCGCTAGGCTGGTCATTAAAGGAGCACCTTGTCCATTTTGAGCAGGGTATCGTGGCCGAACAGCGCCGCTTGCGGACGGGTGTCGCGACTTTTCTTGCACGCTCGTCCTTCACAACCATCCTCACCGCGCCCGTCATCTATTCGATGATCGTTCCGTTGGTGCTTCTCGATCTTTGGGTGAGCGCCTATAAGGCGATCTGCTTTCGGGCTTATGGAATCGTCCCGGTGCGCAGGGCGGATTATCTGGCGTTCGATCGTGGCCGGCTTGCCTATCTGAACCGGATCGAAGCGCTGAATTGCCTCTATTGCGGTTATGGCAACGGGGTCATCGCCTATGCCCGCGAGATTTCCAGCCGGACCGAGCAATATTGGTGCCCAATCAAACATGCCATCCGCATCTCCGATCCCCATCAGCGCTATTATGAGTTTCTCGAATTTGGCGATGCGCAGGGCTATAGGACACGGCTCGATGCGTTCCGCGCCGAACTGCGTCGCGCGCCTGACGATGAAGCGCCCATTGTCGGACCTCCGATTGCCGGCTGACCATCGATCTCGATCTCAAGCCATCTGGGGCGCCCTTCACGCGAACCGGCGTGCGAATGCAAGCATCCTGTCTTGTGCGCCTCTCCGGATCATTGCGTAACGACTGGCATCGGGGCGGCCATATGCGAAGCGCTTCAGGCAATGGGCTCCCGAGTGGCGGCCACATATGCCGGAAATGCCGAACGCACCGCAGCCTTTACCACGCGAACCGGAATCAAAACCTATTCCTTCTCGGTCGCCGACCACGACGCCTGCGCCGCGGGCGTAGCTGCTGTCACCCGGGATCTCGGCCCGATCGACATATTGGTCAACAATGCCGGAATTGGCGCGATGTTCGCCAGTCGCAACCGTGCACAAGCGTAGGCCGACGACGTTCGTATCGTCGTACAGCAGTTGACCCGGGGTTGGTTTGTCGATCAGTCCCAGCATATAGAGCAATGAGGCGAGCCATCTGGCTATATCTCCCGGGCGCCGGATGTACCTATCGAGCAAGGAGATGCGGAAAGGGCTGCGCTTCCTTGACGATGCCCGCAGAACCGCTCTGGACGGCCAACGCTTTTCACCCTGTATCCGTCCCCCGCCCCTAGGATCACAGGTCCTCGGACAAAGGGTGGTTGGCCACCAAGCCTCGCCAGCGATCGACTTAGATTCGCAGCGACTATTCGAAACACTCGCTCAAGCTTGGTAAGGTAAGTCGGGAGTTCAATCCTCCCCGGCCGCACCAGCATCTGCCCCCCAGTGCACTACAGGTTCGGATATGCTTTTGCGGGTTATCCACTTGGCGATCAGCGCTGGCTTGGCGCCATGTTCGATTTCCACTACAACATCCCAATACGCCTGCCACTGTCCGGGGGCCTTTTCTTCGAGCAGGTTTAGCGCGAACCGCCCCCGTACGCGGTCGCCCGAAGGAACCGGTGACAGAAAACGGATTTTGTCGAAGCCATAGTTGAGGCTCATGCCTTCGCCTTCGACAGGCGGGACGGCATCGTAGAACATTGCCGAAAGTAGCGACAGGCTGAGGAAGCCGTGCGAGATCGTGCCGCCGAAAGGCGTAGCGACCGCTTGCTGCGGATCGACATGGATGAACTGACGATCCTCGGTCACATCGGCAAAGGCGTCAATCCGCGTTTGATCCACGATGAACCAACGCGACAAGTGAGACGCCTCCCCAGCCATTGCCTTGAAAGCGTCCAGCGACATGGGTGACTGGGTCATATGAGATGCCCCTCAGTAATGGACCATGGCGCAACCGCGTCGATCGCCTGGGCGAGAGCTACGTCGCGATGTGAGAGGCCGTTGGCGTCATGTGTGGTCAGCACGATCTCTACCCGATTATAGACATTCGACCACTCAGGATGATGATCAGCCTTTTCAGCGATCAGGGCGACGGTGGCCATGAAACCGAAGGCTTCCGGGAAATTGGCGAACAGCAATGTGCGCGTTAGAGCGTCGCGGTCGGGTGTTGCTGTCCAAAGCGGCAACGCGGTAGCCAAGCCTTGCCGTTCCTCTGCCGTGAGTGCGCTGACCATAAATTCTCCTCCATAGCCTGCTTGCGCTATGCATTGTGCCGGGCTGACGACCATTGCCGTTGCAGTAGATCAGCGGTCGCGTCGCGGCATATCTCAACGGTCAGGCGGCCAGCAGGGCGCGTACCATCCGCCGGATGCAGGATTGCGGGGCGCCATCCTGCGCCAGACCGAACGCGCAGCAAAGGCATTGCACGGCCGGGGCAATTGGCACTCGCAATGACGATGCTCCCGCGCACCCGGGGTTATGCAGGCAACGCCGCGCTGACCGCGATCTCCAGCGCATAGGCGGGGTTGGCGAGGACAGTCTGGATCGTCGTGCGCGTAGGCGCGCAGCCCGGCACGATCCAGCGGTCCCAGACCGCGTTGACGTCGCCCAGAGAGGCGATATCGGCAAGATACAGGTTGGCAGTGAGCAGGCGCGACCGGTCGGTGCCCGCCTCGGCCAGCAGCGCGTCGATCCGTTCGAGTATCTCGCGCACCTGATCGCACACGGGACTGCTGCGATGGTCGATCGCGACCTGACCGGACAAGTTTACGACGCCGCCATGGACGACCGCACCGCTCGTGCGCGGATTGCTCTGCAAGCGGATGATCTCAGGCATGCGCGCCACCGTTTGCCATGCGGCGATATTCGATTCGGGCGATAGCGCGGTTATGCACCTCGTCCGGCCCATCTGCGAGGCGCAGCGAACGCGCGAGCGCGTAGGCCGCGGCAAGCGGGAAATCCTGGCACACGCCACCGCCGCCGTGTGCCTGAATTGCATCATCGATGATCTTGAGCGCCAACCGGGGACCAGCGACCTTGATCATCGCGATCTCGGCCTGCGCCACTTTGTTGCCGACCTTGTCCATCATGTCGGCGGCCTTCAGGCAGAGCAGCCGGGTCATCTCGATATCGGTGCGCGCCTCGGCGACGCGCTGTTCCCAGATCGATTGGTCGGCGATCCGCTTACCGAACGCCTCGCGCGCGAGCAACCGCGCCACCATCGCGTCGAGAGCCATTTCGGCAAGGCCTATCGCGCGCATACAATGGTGGATGCGCCCTGGGCCGAGCCGACCTTGCGCGACTTCGAACCCCCGCCCCTCGCCCAGCACGATATTGGCCGCGGGGACGCGTGTATTGTCGAACGTCACTTCACAATGGCCATGCGGCGCGTCGTCATAGCCCATCACCGTCAGCGCCCGGCCGATCGTGACGCCCGGCGTGTCGACAGGGACGAAAATCTGGCTGTGTCGCGCATGGCGCGGGGCGTCAGGATCGCTGACACCAAGTACGATCAGCAATTGGCAGCGTGGGTCTCCCACGCCCGAAATCCACCATTTCCTGCCGTTGATCACATAATCGTCGCGCTGCCGCTCAATCCGGGTCGCGATGTTGGTTGCGTCAGAACTGGCGACCGCGGGTTCGGTCATCGCAAAGGCGGAGCGGATCGTACCGTCCATCAGCGGGCGCAGCCAGCGCGCCTTTTGTTCGGGCGTACCGTAACGGTGCAGTACCTCCATATTGCCGGTATCGGGCGCCGAACAGTTGAATATCTCCGACGCCCAGGGAATGCGGCCCATTTCCTCGGCGCAAGGCGCGTAGTCGAGATTGCTCAAGCCAGCGCCATGATAGTCGTCGCTGTCATGCGTCGACGGGGGCAGGAACAGATTCCATAGCCCTTCCGCTTTTGCTTTCTCCTTCAGCTCCTCGATCACAGGCAGCACGCGCCAACGGGTCGGCCCCTCGTCAATCTCAGCACGGTAGCGCGCCTGCGCGGGGGCGACATGCTCGGTCATGAAGGCGCGGACGCGGCCGGACCAATGGGTCTGTGTGTCCGAAAAGGAGAAATCCATGGGCCGATCAGCTCCTTGTCTGTGCGAGGGCGAGCGCGGCAATGCGCTCCATTTGCTCAACTGCCTGAGCCGCCTGCGGCGAGGAGGCCGTGCCGCGGATAAGCCGCCCCTTGATGCCGTGGATGATCGCCGCCAGCCGGAACAGGCTGAACGCGACATAGAAATTGAGGCCATCGATCCCGTCGCGACCGGTGCGACGGCAATAGGCAGCGATATAATCGCCCTCGCTCGGAATATTGCAGGCCCGCAGATCAAGCCCGGCAAGGCCGGTCGAATATCCCGGCGGCATACGATAGACCATCAGATGATAGCCGAAATCGGCGAGGGGATGGCCGAGTGTCGACAATTCCCAGTCGAGCACCGCGATCACACGTGGCTCAGTGGGATGGAACAGCATATTGTCACAGCGGAAGTCGCCATGGACGATGCTCGCTTCCTCGCCGGGCGGGATATTGGCGGGCAGCCATTCTATCAGTGCATCCATCGCAGGGAGGCGGCCCGCGTCGGCGTCGTCCCGATATTGCCCGGACCAACGGCCGATCTGCCGCTCGAAATAATTGCCCGGACGGCCATAGTCGTCCAGCCCGATGGCGGCAGGGTCTAAATTATGCAGACGCGCGATCGTGTCGTTCATCGCGTCGAAATAAGCGGGCCGGTCGGCGTCAGGCACTTCGGGAAAAGCGGTGTCCCAGAAATTGCGGCCTTCGACCAGTTCCATGACGTAGAAGGCGGTACCGATGATGCTGTCATCCATGCACAGGCCAAAGGTCGCGGGGACGGGAAAGCCCGCGCCGTGCAGCGCCGAGATCACCCGATACTCGCGATCGACTGCATGCGCGCCCTTCAGCAGCACACCGGGAGGCTTGCGGCGCAGCACATAATTGCGCCCCGGCGTGCCGAGCCGATAGGTGGGATTGGACTGTCCGCCCGAAAATTGTTGCACGTCGAGCGGCCCGGCAAAGCCCGGTACGGTGTCCGCCATCCAGTTGGCCAGCGCCGCCTCGTCGAAGCGATGCGCTGCGCGGACCGGAGCAAGCGCAGCGTCAACCATGCGCGGCGACCCTGTCCTTATCGAAGGCGCGCGACATCTCGAAGTGCGGCTGTTCGAGCCCGGTGGCTGGGACAATTTCGCCGGTGCGGTCCCTGATGCGGTCAAGGCCAGCGAGCACTTGCTCCGCCGCATAATCGCCGCCGCCGACATAGAGCCCCTGCGTCAGCGTGATATGGGCACATTCGAAACTGCCCGCACCCGCGCACATGATCATACCGTTGGGCGCATCGTCGCATACGAGTGCCAGCATCGCCGGTGCGACGAAGGCGGGATCGAGCGCGGCCAGATCTGCCTCGCTCATAACCTCCGCGGTCATGCGCGTCGCTGCCGACGGCGCGAGGCAATTGACATGGACGCCATATTTCGCCCCCTCCTGCGACAGCGTCTTCATGAAGCCGACCAATGCCAGCTTGGCTGCGCCATAGTTGGACTGGCCAAAATTGCCGTAAAGACCCGATGAGGACGTCGTCATCAGGATGCGGCCATGGCCCTGCGCACGCATCGGTTCCCATGCCGCCTTGGTGCAATTGACCGATCCCATCAGATGCACGTCGATCACCGTGCGGAAGTCGGCAAGGTCCATTTTGGCGAAGCTGCGGTCACGCAGGATGCCGGCATTGTTGATCAGTATGTCGACCCGGCCCCACTGGTCGATTGCCTGGGTGACCATCGCCATCGCCTGTTCTGCGTCGGTAACACTGGCGCCGTTGGACAACGCTTCCCCACCTGCCGCGCGTATATCCTCCACGACCGCTTCGGCCATTGCGCTGCTGCCACCGCTGCCGTCGCGCGCTGCACCAAGGTCATTGACCAGCACCTTCGCACCGCGCTTCGCCAGAAGCAGCGCGTGGGCGCGGCCGAGACCACCGCCCGCGCCGGTCACGATCGCCACACGGCCCGTCAAGTCTATTGTCATGCTGTCTGCTCCGATGGTCAGATGAAGGAGGAAGGAAGGGTAGCGAGAAGATCGCTGCCGGATTCGACTGGCCGCAACCAAGCGTCGATCCGGGGCAATTCGCGCTCCATGAAATAGCGGCTGGCCCATAGCTTGCCGCCGCGAAAGGGATCGTCCGGGGTGCCGGTGCATAGCAGTGCTCGATCCAGCCAGAGCCAGCCCGACACGCCGTGGCCGAAGGCGCGTAATACTGACGTCGCGTGGACTGCGGCCGCTTCTGGGCCGTAGGCCGCGAGAACGTCATAGGCGTCGCTAAGACGGTCCCACCAGGCGGCGAGCATGACGGCCTGTTCAGGCAAGGAGCTTTGCGCCCGACAGCAAGTATCGGCGACGCGGGCGCGCAGCAGCGCCAGCGCTGCGCCATGGTCGCGCAGCAATTTGCGACCCACAAAATCGAGGCTCTGTATGCCGGTCGTGCCCTCGTGGATCGGATTGAGCCGATTGTCGCGCCACAGCTGCTCAACGTCGAAGTCGCGGGTATAGCCGTATCCGCCATGGACCTGAATCGCGATGTCATTCGCCGCCAGCCCCCATTCCGACGCCCAGGTCTTGGCGATCGGCGTGAGCAGGCCCAGTAGCGCTTCAGCATCCTCGTCCCCGCGCGCCGCCTCGTCGCTCAGCCGCGCGCAATACAGCACCAGTGCGAGCGCGCCTTCGGCATAGCATTTGGCGGCAAGCAGCATATCCTTGACGTCAGGATGTTCCATGATCGGCGCGGCGGGGTCGGTTGCGCCGGGCGGGCGGCCCTGCACGCGCTCCTGCGCATAGCGCACCGCAAGCCGGTATCCGCGGTAGCCGAGCGCCGCCGCGCCGAGACCGACGCCGATCCGCGCTTCGTTCATCATCCGGAACATCTGCGGAAGGCCCTGCCCCGGCTCGCCAACCATCCAGCCGATCGCGCCTGCCGCGCCGCCGGGCCGGTGGACGCCCTCGCCCAAATTCATCAAGCAGTTGGTGGTACCGCGATAGCCCATCTTGTGATTGAGGCCAGCGATGACGATGTCGTTACGGTCGCCATTGGGCAGGGCGCGCGGGACGATAAACAGCGATATCCCCTTCGTGCCGGGCACCGGCCGCCCCTGCGCGTCGGGCACCTTGGCGAGGACGAGATGGACGATATTGTCGGCGAGGTCGTGATCACCGCCCGATATCCACATTTTGTGACCAGTCAGGCGATAGCGCGCACCAAGTTCCTCACTACCATCAGGGACCGCCCGGGTAGCAATGTCGGCAAGGTTGGATCCGGCCTGCGGTTCGGACAGACACATGGTGCCGAACCAGCGGCCGGCGATCTGCGGCAGTGCGAAAGTTTCGATCTGCGCCGCGCTACCGAATGTTGCGATCAGCCGCGCGTTGGCGGTGGTCAGCATCGGATAAGCGGCCGTAGCGACATTGGCCGCGAGGAATTGCGCGAAGGAGGCGTTTGCGAGCAATCTTGGCAGTCCCATGCCTCCGAAATCGGGGGAAAAGCTCGCTGAGAAGAGGCCAAGTTCGGCATAGCGCCGCAAGGCCGCGCCGATGGCGGGCAGCGCATGCGCGCCGTCGGCGTCCATATAGGGTTCCTGCCTGTCGGACTCCTTGTAATGAGAAAGGAAGGCTTCCGCTGCGAGCCGTTCCGACAGGTCGAGTATCTCCTCCGCCATGACGCGGTCGATCCCTTCGCACGTCCCTTCGAACATATCGTCAAGCCTGAGCCAGTCCCACAGCAGGAAATTCAGTTCGTCGCGCGATATCAGTATGTCGCTCATCATTCTCCCAACGGCCGCGCTAAACGCACTCCACGGTGTCTTCCAATCATGCGGCAATAAGAAGTGGGGGCAATGCCGTCGAATATCAAAGCCATATCGAAGGCATCGAAAAACGGCATTTGCGATACGCGCACGTTCCCCCACAGCCTGTCACCGACACAGGAGGATTAACGACGATGGCCGACAAGGGCGGAGGGATGCTTCACCCCGATATGCAGGCAATGCTCGACCGGCGCGCGGCGCTCGGCCTGCCCGGTTTTGCCGCCGGGTCGCCCGATGACGCGCGACGCACCTTCGCTCAGTCGCAGGCAGCGTTGCCGCCCGACCGGGGCGCGCGCATAGCGCTGGTCGAGGATATCGCGATTCCCGCGTCGCATGGGACGATAGCAGGGCGGCGCTATATCGCTCGACCGGGGGCAGTGCGGGGCCGCATCCTCTATTTCCACGGAGGTGGATGGGTGTTCGGCACGCTCGATGGGTTCGATGCGGTCTGCCGCGATCTGGCCCACGCCACAGGTGCCGAAATCATCAGCGTGGATTACCGCCTCGCGCCCGAGCATCGCTTTCCCGCAGCGATCGACGATGGCTGGGCCGCTCTGTTGGCGTACAGCGATGTGCGTCCGCTGGCGGTGATGGGTGACAGCGCGGGCGGCAACATCGCCGCGGCGCTCGCCCTGCGCGCACGCGACACGGGCGGGCTGAGCATTGACCTGCAGATATTGCTTTATCCGGCGTTGTCGCCTGATTTCGAGCGCGAGTCGGTGACGCGCTACGGCGCGGGCGACCATTTTATCTCACGCGCAGACCTCGCTTGGTTCTGGGACCATTATGTGCCCGGCGATCAGCGCACGAACCCCTATGCCGCGCCGCTTGCGGCGGCCGGGTTACAGAACCTGCCGCCGGCGATCATGGTGCTTGCCGGATGCGACCCCCTGCACGACGAAGGCGAAGCCTATGCGCGGGCGCTGGACGAAGCCGGGGTCACAGTCACGCTGCGCGATCATGCTGACATGGCCCACGGCTTCTTCACGTTGGTCGGACTGCTCAAGCGTGCGGACGAAGAAGTCTCGGCGGTCGGTACGCTAATCAGGACTCAGTTCGCCAGCACAGCCGTCATTCAGCCGGAGGCGCGTTGATCCGATCGGTCACGAGCGAGACGAAATGATCGATCAACGGTGAACTTCGCTGCTTTGGCCACAACATGCTGATCAGCAGCGGCAGGTCGAGATCGACGAGGTCGCGCAGCACAATACCCGGCGGTGTGCGTCGTGGATCGGCTGCAGTGATGATGCCGAGACCGATGCCGGCTGCCGCCAATTCATAAGCGATGTCGACCGCCATCACCTCTACCGCTATGTCGGGCGAAACCCCCTGTGCGTCGAACGCGGCGATCAGCCGATCATACAGGCGCGGCGATATATGGCGCGCGGGCCACAGCAAGGGTTCGCCGCCGATGTCCCGCAACGTCAGCACCGACTTTGCGGCAAGCGGATGCGTATCCGGTAAAGCTACGACAAACTTGTCATGGCCAATATACAGTGAGGAGAAATGCTCGCTGTCGGTCGCCTCGTCGATAACGAAGGCGACGTCGATCTCATCCGCCACCATTCGCGTGCGTTGGGTGTCGGAGGGGAGCGGAAAGGCACGTAGTTCTACCTCAGGATAGAGCGCGCGGAATTCGCGAAGAACGATTGGCAGCACGGGCCGCCGCAACATGGCTTCGGAAAAGGCGACGCGCAACGTGCCGAGGTCGCCCCGTGCCACGCGCCGGACGTGACGGCCGGCATCCTCAATCGAGAGCAGGATGCGCCGCACGTCTTCGGCCAGCGCCCGGCCGGCGGCGGTGATCGCGACGCCGCGTGCCTGCCGTTCGAACAGTTCGACATTCCCCAGTTCGCGTTCAAGGTCGGCAATCCGTCGCGATAGCGCGGACTGCGCGATATTCAGCCTGTCGGCGGCACGGTGGAGATTTTGCTCCTCGGCTACCGCCAGGAAATAGGGGAAGTGCTTAGCAATTCGTAGCGTTCGGAGCGTGGCGACTTCGCGAGGGACGGCAGGCTCAGACGGGGTGGACATGGCGCGGTTCAGCTTTGCTTGCGGGCAGCCGGTCAGCGTCGCATCAATTTCACAGATCATCACACGTTACGCCAGCGCAACGCGCACAACGGCGCGCAGGCAGATGATGTCCTGAGCGCGCCCCAATATCTCGACATCAGCTTGGTTGCTGCCGTCCAGATGCCGAGCAAGAACATGCCCGGCAACGGTGTCCGGCGTGAGCCCGCCGGCGGGCTGGTGCAGCGAGACGAGCGATGCCCGGGGCGAACCCGACCATTGGCGGACAAGATCGCACATGCAATCGCCGATCGCACCGGCACCATCGACTGATTGCGTCAGGCTGACGGGCTGGCCAAGACGGATATCGGAAAATCGGACGTGCGAGCGCGCCTCAATATTATGGGCAAAGCGGGTCTGGGCCAACGACATCCATGTCTCCATTTTATATCTATCTTTTATATCATAAGAGCAAGGCAACGCCAGAGTCAATCGCGTGGTTATCAGACAACTTCTGCTGTCAACCTAATGGCCGATTTTTGCGTTAGGGGGGCTCATACCTCCCTAAAAAAAGCCGCTCTTTACTATTAAAGATAGTTATAGCAGAGAGGCGGCCTATCAGGAGATTTCGCATGGCAACATTGAACGAACCTTCGTCCACCAATGCACAGAGTTTCGCCGCCAGTCTTGCGGCGCGACGTTCGCCCATGCCCGATGCGCTGGTCGCGCCCGGCCCTGGCCGCGCAGAGATAGACAGCCTAGTCGAAATAGCCTTGCGCGTGCCCGACCATGGCCGACTGGGACCCTGGCGACTGATTTTGATCGCGGGAGACGCCAAGAAGCGTTGGGTCGACCGGCTGATGACGCTTGCTGAGGCGCGTGAGGACACGGCCAAGGTCCGCGTCAGCACGCGCAAGCTCTCGTCCGCGCCGCTGGCGGTCGTGGTGGTGTCGGCGGCTATCGCGGGGCATAAAGTGCCCGAATGGGAGCAATGGCTTTCGGCGGGCGCGGTCTGCATGAACATCCTCAATGGCGCGCATGCAATGGGCTATGGCGGGCAGTGGCTAACCGGCTGGCATGCCTATGACCCGCAGGCGACGTCCATGCTGGGGCTGGACGAGGGGCAGAAAGTTGCCGGCGTCATCCTGATCGGCACGATCGCCGAGGCCGCGCCCGAACGCCAACGCGCAAGCGCAGATAGCGTGGCCCGCTGGCTGGACATCTGACCATGCGGATCTCCGGCATGGTCCCGTCAATGCCGCAGGGCGTCCGCCATGACAGTGGCCGCCGTGTCAAAACCGTGCCGACGCTCGTCGCCACCTGCGGTATAATGCTCACGGATCGCGCGCTCGACGCTTTGTGCGTCGCCCTCTTCGATCGCGCGATAGATGCGTTCATGTTCGCGCGCGAGGGACAGCCGCACGGAGCGGTCTGCGAACGAGCCATGCACCAACTTGCTGCGGGCAAGCACATCGACCTGAGCCGACCAGAGATTTTCGAGCGCGCCGACGACGAGGCTCATCGTCTCATTGCCGCAATTGCTGACCAGCTCGGTATGGAAGGCGCGTGCCAGACCGATGAAGGTGTTGGGATCGTCAATAGCAGCCATGCAGGCGTCGATATTGGCGCGCAGCTGCGGCAGCACCGTCGTCTCTCGATCAGGACGCAACGCCGCCTGGGCCGCGCAGGCGGGTTCGAGCTGACGCATGCCATCGGACAGGTCCATCAGGCTGACCGAGCGCGCCTGAAGCACGAGTCCGAGCATGTAGGCGGCGGTGCCCGGATGGGGGACATGGATGATCGCGCCGCCTACATTGCCGCGCAACACGGTGATGAGCCCCTCAGTCTCCAGTATGCGGAAGGCTTCGCGGATGGCGGGCG
This sequence comes from Sphingobium sp. BS19, assembly GCF_027925545.1. NCBI lineage: Bacteria > Pseudomonadati > Pseudomonadota > Alphaproteobacteria > Sphingomonadales > Sphingobiaceae > Sphingobium > Sphingobium sp. BS19. Next base: position 274,038 of record NZ_BSEF01000008.1, on the reverse strand, counting down.
GGCTGACGCCAAATTCGGTCAGCAGCTCTTCCTGCTTGGGCAGCATGTCGCCGTCCGCCAGGGCGCCCGACAGGATACGCGCGCGCAGGCTGGACGCCACAATTTCGGCCACGCGCGGCTGGCGCAGTCTTTTCTTGGGGGCCTTCATACCGCTGCCCCCCATCGGCTGCGTGCATAACGTCCATCGATACCAATCGAAAAAGCATGAAAATTCCCTGTAGGCTCACCCCTTTGCAATAGGCCCTACTGCAATCTTTGCAAGTTCAAGCGCCCAAGACCCAAAAACCAGTCAGGAGAGACATATGACCGCCGACACGGACCGCTATCAGGTCTTCACGATTAGCATCACGCCCTTTGCTCAGGATGGGTCGATCGATGAGGTGGCGCTGCGACGGCATCTGGCGAAATTCGCCGGGTCGGGCGTCGGGGTCTATGTCGGCGGCGGGGGCAGCGGGGAAGGGTATACACTCTCGCGCGACGAGACAGCGCGGCTGCTCGCAATTGCAGTCGAGGAACTGAAGGGTAGGACGTCGATCCGCGCAATGGGTGTGGAGCCGCGGACGGCACGCCAGATGATCGACTTTCTCGATCTGGCGAAGCACGCAGGGGTCGACGCGGCGCAGGTCTATTCGCTCGACGTCGGCCATGGGCATGTGCCGACACCGCGCGAGCTTGACGCCTATTTCGACGAAGTGCTGTCGAACAGCGACATTCCCGCAATCCTTTCGACCCACCAGTCGGTTGGCTATACGATTCCTGCGTCGGCGATCATTGATCTGTTCAATCGTTACGACCAGCTGATCGGCCTCAACATCAGCCATCAGGATCCGGGCTATCTACGCACGCTGATCGACGCGCTGGGCGAGCGGGCCGACATCTGCGTAGGCGGGCCGCATCTCGCGCCGCTGGCGCTGGCGCTGGGCGGGCATGGGTTCCTGACGTCGGAGGGTAATCTGGCGCCGCGCTTGTGCCGCAGTGTGATCGACGCGGCGCATGCCGGCGACAATGCGCTCTTCCTGGAGCGGTGGGGGAAGCTGATGCGACTGTTCATGGCGCTATACGGGAATGGCGGCATCCGCGTGACCAAGGCAGTGCTGGAGCATCAGGGACTCGCCGGTGGCTATCCCCGCTCGCCACGCCTGCCGTCCGAACCCGAGGCACTGACCAACGCGCTGACGGTGGTGGTGGAGATCGGCCTGGCCGAGATCGAAGGCTGGTGACGTTTTTCTTGCAGTCCGGCGTAACCGACGCGCAGCGCTATTCAGCGGCGACTGCGTCGGGCTGCACGGGAGGCGGTTCCAGCGTAGCCGATCGTTCGTCCCAATAGGCCGACTCGCGGCCCGTATCGATCGACCGCGCACCGCGCACCCCGAACTTGCGGCGCGCTTCCTCCAGCGGCAGATCCATAAATTCCTCGTAGCGCGGCAGAAACAGCGCGTCAGAATCGCGACCGACATTCATCGCATAATTCGCCAGATCCCACATGGTCGTGAACAGCTCGGGATAATGGAGCGGTCCGCGCATGAACATCGGAATGGTGAGCAGCGTGTTCTGCACGTTGAGTAGCCCGGCCAGCTCGGGCGTGAAGTGGCGGAAGAGATTCCCATATTTAAGGAATGCGGGCATGACCTCCCCTATTCCGTCGAAACCGCCGCCACTCAATATGTGCATGATGTCGTGGATCTGCACACCGCGAAGGAAGAAATACTCGAAGCTGGAGCGTGGCTCAAAGGTCGGTATGATGTCGACCTGCATGTTGCCGCTGGACAGCCACGCATACCAGATCCCGCCCACCGAGCCTTCGGGACAGGATTTCATGTCGTCGCGCGTTATGCGCGACAGCCAGCGGTCATCGAGCCAGCGATCGAATTCAGGCCAGTCGCGGCGGGCCTCGTCGAACAGGGCTTCGATGCGCGTGTGGTCCTGCACCTCGCGCACCGCCTCGATCAGAGGCGGGATGCCATAGGTGTTAGGACAATCGCGGCCGTTGCGTTTGAGGCACTGGTTCGTGACCCACTCGCGGATGCGATAGTCGTTCAGATATTTCGACGAGCTGATGAGAATGCTACTCGGCGTCTCGATTATTTGTCGGCCGCGCTGCAGATATGGAAGATCCTCGTCCTTCATGGCGTCTCTCCTGTCATTGTAGTGCACGGCGACGATCAGGCTGCCTCGACCGCCTGCCGCTGGACAACGGGGCCGACCATCGCGCCCGGCAATGCGCCGGTGAACGCGCCGTTTTCAAAGGTCGGCACCCCGTTCACTAGCGTCAGCCGCATCGGTGCGGCGTCGCGGGTAAAGCGCCAAGTATTACCGCCCTCGCCATCGGGCACGTCGAACACGCGCTTCAACGGCTGTTCACTGATCTCATCGAGATTGAACACAGCGATGTCGGCGCGATACCCGGTCTTCAAGACGCCTCGATCAGCGAAGTTGAAATGATCGGCGACCTTGCCGGTCATCACCGCCACCGCTTCCTCCAGCGTCAGCTCCTTATTCTTGTAGAATTGCGTAAACAGCAGAATATTTTCGCCACCGCCACACAGCATCTGGCCATGTGCGCCAGCATCGGAAATGCCGCCGACGGTCTTGGGGTCCTTCAGCATCTCGACCGTCTTTTCATGCATCATTGGGTGCGGCGTACGGCTGACAATCGACTGGACGCCGTTGGCGATCACCCAGTCGGCCAGCGCATCGGCCGGATGGACGCCGCGCTGGGTAGCCAAATCCCCGAGGCTGAGCCCGGTCGGCCCCGCACCAGTTTCGCTGTCGTTGAGCAGCATCATGCCCGGATTGGCGACCAGCGACTGCTTATAGGCCTTGTTGTCCCAGCTGTCGCGGGCGCGGGCGCGGAAATCGGAATCGTTGAGCAGAGCGAGCTTCGCGTCCACGGTCGGGGCCTGAACGACTTCGTGCCAGACATATTCGTTCGCCTGCGCGAAGGATGAGGAGGAGAAGAAATTGAGCGCGGTCGTGGGGGGCACATGGCCGAAGCTGGGCCAGAAATCCAAGTCCTCGGTTTTCTGGCGCTGGGTGATCGCCCAGGTCTTTTCACGGATATCGTCCTGAAAGCGCAGCAGTGCGCCAGCGCCGGCCATCTGCACCCGGACGCCGGTGCCGCGCGCAAGGCGGCCCAGCCGTTCCATCTGCTCGGGCGCTTCCAGATGGAAGAAGGTATCAAGAATGACCTGGAGCTGCGTGCCCTTATAGCGAGCGAGCACGCCGAACAGCGCGGTCCATTCGGCATCGTCGGCCATCTTGCTGGGGATCGGTCGCCCCTCGCTGTCGTCGTCGAGCAAGTTGGAGGACATGCCGAGCGCACCAGCCTGCAGCGCGTCCTCTAAATGAGCGCACATCTGCTTGATCTCATCCGGCGTCGCTGCGCGATCCCAGGCGGCCATCCCCATCACGGCCAGCCGGATCGCGATATGACCGACATAACCGGCGATATTACACGCAGTCCTGGCATTGCGATCCAGCGAATCCTTATATTCCGACCAGGTGCGCCAGTCCCAGGGCAACCGGTCGAGGAACGGCTTGATCGGCACTTCTTCGAAAAAGGTGAAGATCTTGACCATCTCCATCCGCACATCGGGATCATCCGACACTGGGGCGGCGGTGAAACCACAATTGCCGATAACCGCAGTGGTAACGCCGAAGCCAGGCAGCGGATCAAGACTGGGCTGCCACCACATCACCGCGTCCATATGGGTATGGGCTTCGATAAAGCCGGGCGTCACGATGCAATCGGTCGCGTCGACGATCCGCTCGCCGGCAGGGTCCAGGTTCTGGCCAATTTCGGCGATCAATCCATCGCGTACACGGACATCGGCCGCGTAGGACGGCGCGCCTGTGCCATCAACTACGGTGCCGTTGCGAATGAGAATATTTGTCATGAGCTCTCCTATCTCCTGATGATGCGAATAGTCCACATTATTTATAAGATTACAATGTTAGATGTTTGGCAAGTTCCGGACTCGCTCGATCTCGATGCCATGCCCTTCCAGTCCGACGAAATTCGTGTCGCTGTTGGTCAACAGCACAATGCGGTGGATATCGAGGTCGTTGAGGATCTGGGCACCGATACCAAATTCGCGCAAGGCGACCGTCCGTCCGCCACTTTCTTCGCGGCCCTGCTGGCGCGCGCGAATGACGCAGGCGACGATGTCGGGCGCTGGCGAACTGAGGATCACGATGACCCCGCTGCCTTCCTCAGCAATCGCAGCCATCGCGCGATCCAGCATGCCGCCGCGGGCATCCTGCTCGGCGAACAGGTCGCCCATCGGGGAATGGACATGCATGCGCACCAGGGTCGGGCCAGCGGGATCGATCGCGCCCTTCACCAGCACGGCGATCTCGCCGCCCGTCACTTTGTTGCGATAGCTGATGACGCGCCATTCCCCGCCCCAGCGGCTGGAAAATGTCATCTCTTCCCCCCGTGCGACCAGATGGTCGTTGCGGCGGCGGTAGGCGATCAGGTCACGGATAGTGCCGATCTTCATAAGATGCTTCTGCGCAAACGGAATAAGGTCGTCGAGACGGGCCATCGCGCCGTCGTTTTTCATGATCTCGCAGATCACCCCGGACGGGTTGAGTCCGGCGAGGCGCGCAACATCGACCGCCGCCTCGGTATGCCCGGTGCGCACCAGTACGCCACCATTACGCGCAACCAGGGGGAACACATGGCCCGGCGTCACGATGCAGTCCGGCCCTTTCGACGCATCGATCGCAACGGAGATGGTACGGGCGCGATCGGCGGCGCTGATTCCAGTGGTCACGCCTTCGCGGGCCTCTATCGATAAGGTGAACGCGGTTTCGTGTCGCGTCTCGTTGGCCGGACTCATCAGGCCAAGGCCCAGTTGTTCAACCCGCTCCTGCGCCAGCGCCAGGCAGATCAGTCCGCGTCCGTGCGTCGCCATGAAATTGATTGCATCGGGCGTCGCCATCTGCGCCGGGATGACCAGATCGCCTTCATTCTCACGATCTTCGTCATCGACCAGGATGAACATGCGGCCATTCCGTGCCTCGTCGATGATCTCCTGCGGACTGGCGAGGAAGGAGTGCGGTAGGGCCGCTGGCAACGCGCCCATCACAGCACCTCGAACAGGCCGGCCGCGCCCATGCCGCCGCCGATGCACATCGTCACGACCACATGGCGCACACCGCGCCGCTTGCCCTCTATCAACGCGTGACCCACCATACGCGCGCCCGACATGCCGAACGGGTGGCCGATCGCGATCGCGCCGCCATCGACATTGAGCAGTTCGTCCGGAATGCCTAGCCGGTCGCGGCATGGCAGAACCTGTGCGGCAAAGGCTTCGTTGAGTTCCCATAGGCCGATGTCGCTGATCTTCAGCCCCTGCCGTTCGAGCAGGCGGGGGATCGCATAGAGCGGTCCGATCCCCATTTCTTCGGGGGGGCATCCGACCACGGCCATTCCGCGATAGACGCCCAGCGGAGACAGCCCTTCGCGCGCCGCGACACCGGCTTCCAGAAGCACACAGGCGGCCGCGCCGTCGGACAACTGGCTGGCATTGCCCGCGGTAACATATTGGCCCTGCGTAACAAGATCGCCACCCGACCAGACTGGTTTCAGCGCAGAAAGCCCCTCGATAGCGGTGTCCGCTCGCGGCCCCTCGTCGCGATCCAATGTGATTTCGCGCTCGCTGACCGTGCCCGTCGCCTTGTCCGTCACCAGCATCCGCGTCGTTAACGGCGCGAGCTCGGCATCATAGCGCCCAGCGGCGTAGGCGGCGGCGGTGCGCTGCTGGCTTTGCAGCGCATAGGCGTCCTGAGCCTCCCGGCTCACACCATAGCGTTGCGCGACAAGCTCGGCAGTTTCGATCATTGGCACATACATATGGGGGCTATTCGCCAGCACGGCCTGCGACACCGCGCGATAGTCATTCTTGTGCGCATTCTGGGTGAGGCTGATCGATTCGACGCCTCCGCCGACGGCGACTTCCATGCCGTCATGGATAATCTGCTTCGCGGCGGTTGCGATGGCCATCAAACCCGACGCGCACTGGCGATCAAGCGACATGCCAGCGACGCTCTCCGGCAGGCCCGCTGCCGCTGCGGTCAACCGCCCGATATTGTATCCCTGCGTGCCCTGCTGCGCTGCGCAGCCCATCACCACATCCTCGACCCGCGCCGGATCGATCCCAGCGCGGCGGATCGCCTCCGCCACGGCATGACCTGACAGCAACGGCGCTTCGCTGTCATTGAAAGCGCCGCGATAGGCCTTGCCGATCGGAGTGCGGGCGGTAGAGACGATGACAGCTTCGCGCATGATGTATCCTGTAATGGCGGCAGGATTGCCGCAGCTTCGCCAGCGTCTAGCGCCGCCGCCCCGCCCCCTGCCATTGCCATTGGGCGATCAGCACCGTCACAAGCCAGCATCACCATCCCTGGCGATGAATGGGGCAGGTCAGGCGGCGAGGCCCGCCTTACGCCAGCGTGCGAAGTCCACGACTTGCTGCGCCATCAATTGGGCCCGCGCGGCGACCTTTGGATCTAGGCAGATGCCGTCACCGTCAAACAGCGGCGCCGACGCGTTGACGGCGAGCCCGAAGGGCGTGGGCTAGGCACGCAAAGCATGGGCGATCGATCTCATCGCGACCAATGTGGCGCCGCAAGCCTGCCAGCCGAAAGCCGTGACGATCGATCCGAATGCCCGCCCCTCCAGATAGGGACTGTCGTCGCGCGCCATATCCTCCAGCAGGTCCAGGATGTTCTTCATCGGCCCCGACAGGCTGCCATGATAACCGGGCGACCCGACGATCACGCCATCGCACTGGCGTATCGTATCTATGAAACAGATCTCGGCATCGGTGCGCTCGGCCCGGTCCGGATTATACATCGGCAGGGCGGCAATGAACGGGCCGTCAAACAGCGCAACCTCCTTGAGCTTAAGCACGCGGGTGCGCGCCCGTGTCCCCTATGTGACACGCGCGAATGTGGTCGAGTGTCGAAGCCGGATCGGAGCGATCGGAATAGGGCAGCGGGGACGGCAAGGGAGCGATGCTCGCACGCTAACACTCCACCGCTCAAACGGCATTTGAAACAAATGGCGGCGGCGTGGACTGTCGAAACGACAAGCTACACCCATTTTTTTGAGAGATAGTGATGCGTTTTTCCCTGATTTTCGAGGCTCAGATCACCGACGCATCGCCGCGCGGCGAACGACAGGTATTTGACGAGCTTGTCGAGCAGGCGCTGCTTGCCGAGCAACTGGGCTTCGACGTCATTTGGAGCGTAGAGCACACATCGCTCACCCACTATGCCCATATGAGCGCACCCGAAACCTTCCTGGCGTTTATCGCCGGCAAGACCTCACGCATCGGCATCGGCCATGGCGTCGTCTGCTTGATGCCGGCGATGAACCATCCGATCAAGGTCGCCGAGCGCATCGCTACGCTCGACCTGCTTTCGAAGGGACGGGTGCATTTTGGCGTCGGCAAGGGCGGTAGCCAGCAGGAAGCGGGCGCCTATGGCTATGACCTCAAGGAACTGCAGCCACTGATCGACGAAGCCATGTATCTGGTCCCCAAAATGTTTGTGCAGGAGGAAGTCGAGCATAACGGCCCACACCTGACGATCCCGGCGCGGCCAATTCACCCCAAACCTTATCAGGACCCGCATCCGCCCATGTACATGGCGTGCACCAATCTCGACACGCTCGCGCGGGCCGGGCAGCGCGGGTTGGGCGCGCTGGTGCTCGGTTTCGGCGGGCCGGAGGAAGTGGCGAAGAAAAATAAAATCTATCGCGATGCCTGGGCATCGCGCCTGCCCGAAGATCAGGTCGGCTATCGCCCGATCCAGCATCTGGCCGCGCTCTGCCCTACCATTGTCCTGGACGACGCCGACCGGGCGCGCCAGATCGGCATCAAGGGCCAGCGATACTTCTACGAATCTCTCAATTACTGGTATGGCGGTGGACCCAAGCCCGAACCCGAAACCTGGGACGACAAGCTGCTGGAAGAGGGCACCGATACAATCATCACGACCAAGCTGGCGTCGGAGACGATCACGATGGACTTGCGGCCCGACGAGGACGGTCGTCGGCCGAGCGGGGGCATCCTGAGCGCGAAAAGCGCCTATGGCAACGTTGCCGACTGTATCGACTATGTCAGTCAACTCGCCGACGCAGGGGCGGACGAAATTCTGTTCATGACCAACATGGGCACCGTGCCGCAATGGGCGCAACTGGAGACGATCCGCAAAATCGGCACGCACGTCATCCCGCATTTTCGCTGAAGCCAGGGTAGGCAAGCGATGAGCATCGTGCGCGATCCCGTGACTCTTGGCGGCCGCACGGCGGTCATCAGCGGGGCCGTGTCGGGGATCGGGCGGGCGCTGGCGCTACAGACTGCCGGTAGCGGCATGGCGGTCGCGGCGTGCGTCGGGGAAGGATTGGCCCGGCTGGGGTCATAACTGCGCGCCCGCAGGTGACCTTTTTGCGGCCGTGGTCAAGAAACTCGGCCCCGCCTGACGCGCTGCCGCATACAATCAGATGATCGACGCGCCGCCGTCCACCGCCAGGATTTGCCCGGTGATATGCGCGCCGGCGTCCGACGCCAGCAGCAATGTCGCACCCTTCAGGTCGTCGTCGCAGCCAAGCTTGCCGCGCGGTGTGTCGGCAACCAGTTCAGCGCCATGGGTGTCGATCACATAGCCGGTGAGCTTGGACGGGAAATAGCCGGGCGCGAGCGCATTGACGGTGATACCAAGCGCCCCCCATTCTGCGGCAAGCGCGCGCGTAAAATTGACGAGTCCGCCCTTGCTGGCATTGTAGGCGATGGTACCGATCATGCGAGGATGATGACCGAGCAGCCCCTCGACCGAGGCGATGTTGACGATGCGCCCCCAGGCCGCCGGGATCATATAATCGCGCGCGATTGCCTGTGCCATGAGAAACGGGCCGGTCAGGTTGACGGCCATCAGCTTGTTCCAGCCGTCGAGAGGCATTTCCTCCGTCTTGGCGCCCCAGGATGTGCCTGCATTGTTGACCAGTATGTCGATATGGTCGCCTTTCGCCTGAAGATCCGCGACGATCTGGGCCGGGGCTTGGGGATCGCCGACATCCGCGGCGATCGCCCGCGCGGTAATGCCCAGGGCCGCCAGATGCGCCGTCGCAGCGTCAAGCTCATGCTGCTTGCGCGCCGTCAGGATAATCTTTGCACCAAATTCGCCCAGCGCCTCCGCCATTGTAAGACCGAGGCCACGCGACCCTCCGGTGACGAGCGCCGTGCGGCCTGTGAGATCGAACAAGGTCTTCAACGATGTAGACATGCAAAACCCTTTTGTCGGGGCCGGATCAGCCGGCTGTGTAGCCGCCATCGACGAATACAGTCTGGCCGGTGACGAAGGCGGATGCGGGGGAGGCAAGGAACAGCAGCGCGCCCATCAGATCCTCAGTCTCACCAAGGCGACCCAGCGGCGTGCGGCGCACGATCTGTTCGTAGAGCGCGGGCTGGGTACGGACCAGTTCGCGGTTGAGATCCGTGACAATGACAGTCGCGCCCAGCGTGTTGACGGTTACGCCGTCCGCGCCGAATTCAAACGCGCAGGCTGCGCCGAGATTGGCGAGCCCCGCCTTCGATGCGCAATAGGCGGCGCGATTGGCCATTCCGCGGCCAGACAGAATCGACCCCATGTTGATTATCCGGCCATAACCGCGACCGATCATTGGCCGCACAAAGGTCCGGATGGTGTGGAAGGCTCCGACGACATTGACGTCGAGCACCTGGCGAAAATCCTCCGGCGCGATATCCAGCAAGGCCTGCGGATTGGTGATGCCCGCATTGTTGAACAATATGTCGATCCGGCCGAACGCATCGACGGCCTGCGCAGCGGCATCCTCCATCGAGGTGGCGTCGCTAACGTCCGCTTCGACGATGCAGGCCCGGCGGCCTGTAGTGTCGATCGCTGCCGCTGCCGCGTCCAGCTTCGTGCGATTGCGACCCACAAGCACGATATCGGCTCCTGCCTCCGCCAGCGCCAGGGCACCGGCCGATCCGAGTCCGCCGCCCCCGCCAGTCACAACCGCGACCTGACCGTCTAGCGAAAAACGCTGCAGGCCGCTCAACGTCATAGCGTCATGCCCGCGAGCGACCGCAGTTCGATCAGCGCGGCGACGCGCGCATGGAGATGCGCATATTGCCCGGCCAGCAAGGCATCCTCGCTCTCCTTGAGCCTATGGGCCAGCGTCAGCATCTCCGCCAGCAGGCGGCTCTCATGGCCTTCGTCGGCCTGCGCCATATCCTTGTCCTTCATAGCCGGTATCCGTCCTGCCGCTCATCGGTCCAGCGCCGCGCCTTATAAGCGAAGCCCTGAAACTCTGAGCGCGGCACTTCGCACACGTCGACCCACATATTGCTGCGTTCCTTGATTGCGGCGCGCACCGACTGGACCAGTTGCGCGCGGTCCTCTGCGCCGAGACCCGACTGATGCTCAGCGACCGCGATCTTCACCTCGACCTCGGTCTTCCCGTCGCGCGTATAGACCCGGCCCTTATACTCGCCGACCTGCGGGTGGGCGAAGACGGCGGCGTCGAACATCGACGGCCAGATATTGTTGCCGCGGATTTTCATCATGTCGTCGAAGCGACCGATCGTGCCGCATTCGATCGCATTCCAGGCTGCGCCGCCGCATTCCTGCCAGGGCACGAAGACCGCAGCGTCACCGGTGCGGAAGCGTACGGCGGGGCTGCCCTCGACCGACAGGTTCGTCACGACCATCTCGCCCTGTTCGCCGGGCCGGACAGGAGCGCCTGTTACCGGATCGACGATCTCGATCAAATGCTCCCATTCGAACAGACGGATCAGGCCGCGCGCGCCCTTGTCGCCGAACACGCCGGCCGCTGCAGTCGATCCGCCAAAACCATTGAGCTGGGTGCTGCCATAGCCCTCCTGCAACCGGCAGCCCCAATGTTCCTCGATCTTTTCCGCCCATTCGAGCGGATAGCCCTCCGCAGCAATGAACAAGCCGTGCATGTCTGGAAAGGCTTCGCGCGGGACAATACCACGTGCCAGCAGCGTTTCGGTCAGCGTGTGGAGATAGTTGGTCGAGGCATAGATGAAGTGAATGCCGCCCAGTTTCAGCATCAGATCGATCTTGGCGTCGGTCGATAGGTTGCCGCCGACATGAAAGGGGGTCGCGCCCAGGATACGGATCGCCTCGCCCGGTCCCCAGCCGCCTGTAGTCATGCCGCCGGCGGGCACGCAGTTGATTGCGGTGTCGCCCTTTCGCAGTCCCGCCATATACCAGGGCAGCGCATGCAAATAGCCGAGCATATGCACGTCGCGCTGGGTGCGACCGTATATCTCCTGCCCCTGCCCCGATGTGCCGCTGGTCATGCTGATATGGACGACCTCGTCGCGATCGACACCCAGACGGCGGCCGAACGGCGGCGCGTCCTTCTGGTCCTCCAGGAAATCAGCCTTGGCTGAGGAAGGAAAGGCTTTCGTGTACCTATCAAGACTGTCGATGACGCCGCCTACCAGCCCCGCCTTGTCCATTCTGTCTCGATAATAGCCGCTTTTGGCGTAAAGCCGCGCGCATAGCGCCTGCACCTTGCGCAACTGATGCGCCTCCAGTTCTTCCCGCGTGACAGCGGCAAAGCGGCGCAGCAATGGGGAAGCGGCGAACGGATCGTGCAGGGCTGGTACGATCGACGGGGCGGCCATGCTTAGCCCTCCGCAGGCCGGAACGCTGGCAGCGTGATCTCCGCCGTGACCCGGTTGAACCCGATCTCTACGGGCATGCCCGCGCGCACATCCTCAGGCGCGCAATCGACCAGATTGCCGGTCATCCGGCAGCCCTCCTCAAGGTCGATCAGCGCGACGACATAGGGCACAAGATCGGCATAGATGTCGCGCGGCACCGGATGGCGCACAACGATCCAACTGAACACCGTCCCCTTGCCGCTCGCTTGCGTCCATTCGGGTCGTTCCAGCGAGCCGGGGCAGAAAGTGACGGCCGGGAACAGATATTCGCCGCTCGACGCGCAACGCTGGAGCATCAGCTTGCCCTCGCGCATCCCGTCCCAGAAAGGCGTGCTTTCCGAATCGGGGACCGGCAGGGGCTTTGCATAAGGTTTGCTGGCCATTTTTCAGTTCCTCAGGATCATGGCGCTGCCGCAGGTCATGGCGCCCGCCGTGGTGAGGGCGATCTCCGCACCCTCGATCTGGCGCGCACCCGACTGGCCGCGCAATTGCTCGACCGCTTCGATCACATGGTTGAAGCCGTGGATGTAGGCCTCGGACAAGAGGCCGCCGTGGGTGTTGACCGGCAGCGCGCCAGCGCGCGCGATCCGGCCATCCATCACGAACGGACCGCCCTCGCCATCCTTGCAGAAGCCGAGCCCCTCCAGCGCCATCAACACGCTGTAGGTGAAGCAGTCATAGATTTCGGCGACGTCGACATCCTCGGGCTTTATGCCCGCGCTGCCCCACAAGTCGTCGGCCAGATATTTGAAGCAATTGTGGGAATGGCTGGGCCAGCGGATCGCATCGAACAGGTCGTCGCCCTGGCTGGGGCCGCCGCCATAGGCGCCGCCCATTATGTAGACCGGCTTCTGCTTGAGGTCGCGGGCATGTTCGGCGGCGGTGATGACGACCGCACAAGCGCCGTCGCTTTCCAGGCAGATGTCGTACATGCGGAAGGGATCGACGATGAAGCGCGAGTTGTAATAGTCGTCCTTCGTCATCGGCGTACGCTGCATCGCGCGCGGATTGATCACGGCATTGTCGCGGAAGGTGGTCGCGATTTCCGCCCAATGCTCTTCAGTCGTGCCGAAGTCGATCATGTGGCGGCGTGCCCACATCGCCATCGCTTGCGGATAGGTGATCCAGCCCAGCGGCGCTGTATATTGGGTGACGCCATAAGCCGACATGTCGCGCCCGCCGCCCAGGCGAAATCCCGAGCGACCGTTCATGGCGCGGAAGCAGACGACGTTCTTCGCCAGCCCCGCCTCGATCGCCGCAGTCGCCGCCAGAGTGATCAGGTTCGCGCCATTGCCGCCCGCCGCATAGTCGACCGCATAGCCGGCATTTGCTATGCCCATCTCCGTCGCAACGCCCATCGCCGGGGCGCTGTCGTTGAAGTTGAAACTGACGATGCCGTCGATATCGGCAACGGTGAGGCCTGCATCCTCAATCGCCTTCAGGCAAGCCTCGGTCGCGAGGCTGCGGACGGTCCGGCCGGAGAATTTGCTGTAGTCGGTCGTTCCGATTCCAGCGATCGCATATTTGTCGCGTAGCTTGAACATGGCTGTCAGTCTTTCCTGGGCGCACCAGAGTGCGGCGTGCGGTTTTCCTGGCCGAAGCGCGGAGCGCGCTTCTCCTTGAAGGCCAGCAGGCCTTCGGTGGCGTCAGCTTCAGTGGTGGCGTAGCGGTGCACGAACGCGATCTCTTGCCGCAGTCCTTCTTCATAGGGCGTGTCGAGCGTCATGTTGGCGAGCCGCTTTGCCCCGGCAAGGCCAACCGCGCTCTTGGCCGCCATGGCTGTGATCCAGTCCTTCGCCGCTTTGACTAGCTCTGCATCGGGCACGACCTTCGTCACCAAGCCCCACTGCTCCGCCGCCTTTGCATCCAGCAGTTCGCCCGTCAGCATCAGATGCTTGGCGCGCAGCAGGCCAATCGCGCGCGGCAGACGTTGCGACCCGCCCGCGCCCGGAAGCTGTCCGAAATTGAGATGCCCGTCGCCGATCTTCGCACTTTCCGAGGCGATTCCCATGTCGCAGGCAAGCAGCAGTTCGATGCCGCCTGCGACGCAGACGCCGTTGACTGCTGCGATCCAGATCGCCCGCGCCCGTTCGATGCTTGTCAGCATCACGTAGAAATCGTCGAGAAATGCCTGAAATTCAGCGGGCTTCTGATAAAGCCGGATATAGCCATCGAGATCGCCACCGGCCGAGAAACTGCGCCCCTCGCCCGTCAGCAGCACGAAATTGATCGCTGGCCTCGCCTCGATCTCGGCGACCGCCGCCTTCAACTCCTTGACAGTCGACCAGTCGAGCGGATTGAGCTTGTCCGGGCGCGCCAGGGTAAGATACGCGGTGCGGTCTTCATAGACGAGCGTAATGTTGTTGTACGTCATGCCGGCACAGCCCAGCGCCGCTTGGCGTCCGCAGTGAGTTCGCCCTTGGCGACCTTGCCCCCCGAAGACCGGGGCAGATCGTCCATCAACACGAGATATTCGGGAAACCATTCGCGCGATACGCCACGATCGTGGAGATGCGCGATGATAGCTTCCAGCGTCAGCGCATGATTGGCACGCGGCGATACATAGATGCACACCCGTTCACCGAAGACTGGATCGGGGGCCGGTACGGCAGCGACCAGCGCGACGCCGGGGTGAGTCGCGACTTCGGCCTCGATAGCGGGCGCAGAGAGATTCTTGCCGCCGCGGATGATAAATTCCGATGTACGGCCGACGACACGCAGATAGTCCTCGTCATCGATTTCAATGATATCGCCCATCAACATCCATCCGTCTGGCGTGAATAATTTTCCGTTCGCTGCGTCATCGTCCCAATAGCCAAGGCAGGTCGCCGGACCACGGCAGGCGGGCTGCCCCCGCCCAACGACTTCCGCGCCGGTCGCCGGATCGAACAGGCGCACGTCCATCTCGGGAATGATTTTTCCCGCCGTCGTCAGCCGCCGGTCGCGGCTGTCGCTGGCTGTCGTGCGGCTGAGCGCGCCGGTCTCGTTGGATCCATAGAATTGCAGGACCACGGCGCCGGTCACTTCCTCGAACTCGGCGGCGCGGCGATAGGGCACCGCTTCGCCGCCGGTGAACATCGAGCGCAGGGACGACAGGTCGCGCGGCCGTTCGGCCTGTTCATTGAGCAGCATGATGAACTGGGTGCTGACGCAGCACAGCACCGTGACCTGCTCGCGTTCGATCATGTCGAGCGCGACGCCCGCATCGAACTTCGGCAGAACCACCGTCGGGCAACCGAGAAGGCGCGCTCGACAACAACCGGGTCGGCAGCGTTTTCTACACTGATGTCACCGCCCGGCTCAAGGTGGCTTCGGGAAGTCGACGTTTCGAGCTCATCGCAACGGTTAACAACCTGTTCAATCGCGAACCGCCAGTCGCGCCAAGCGCGCCTTTCGGCATTTATTATTCGACCAACAAGGCGCTTTATGACGTGATTGGCAGGTATGTCTCTGTCGGCGTCCGTGTCCGGCTTTAATCAGGTGGCAGAGCGCTTTTCGTCGCGCAGCAAGAAATCGAGGGCTGTTGATGCGAATAATGCTGTCAACCGCATGGGACGACGCATCTGCCTAACTGACGCATGTCGGATACCCGGCCCCGCCAGGACAGCTTGTCTTCGTCGAGCGATTCTGCCTCGGTGAGATTCTAGGCCGAAGATAGTTTGGACGCTTTGGTGCCACTGACGTGACCCCCAGCTTTCCCACAGCTGGGATTGGAGCCGAACCGCGTTGTTGCGCATGAGCGCGGGTGAAGTAATGGGCTGCATATCACCCTCGGGATTCCGAAGCTGCCTTTCCGGAGTGTTGTCTAATTGATATTCTCATTTTCATTCCTTTTCCCGGTGCCAATGGTTGTCTTCGAGGTCATCGGACGGCGTTTGGTAGCGGTCAGTCCGAGCCTTCATGATCGCGGCCGGGCGAGATAGGGTGGGTGTCTCTGTGTCCAACTCGAGGTTTTCGCCTCTACAGTCCGGGCGAGATCACCCTGGCATGGCTGACCGGAAAGAGGATCACTGGTGTCATTGCCAGCGAAACTCTGTCTCGTTCAACCAAAGCGAATGCAGCAGCACGGCTAGTTTACGGGCAACCGCAATCCTAGCGCGTTTGTTGCCTTTAGATTCTGCGATCCTCTGACCCCATTGCTGGAGTGCAAAGGGTCGCTGCACCCGACACAGCATGATGTTCGCGGCTTCGTAGAGCGATCTCCGTAACATAGCATCCCCCGCTTTGGAGATATTCCCGCGGACATCGCGTTCGCCGGACTGGCTACGTCGCGGGACCAGGCCAGCGTATGCGCCCACGTCTTCGCTTCGAGCAAAACGATGCGGATCCTCAACGCTGGCGGTGAATGTCAGAGCAGTGATGGGACCGACGCCAGGAACGCTCATCAGCCGACTGCACACCGGATCCTCTTCCGCACGGCTTTCCAGCAGGCGATTGGAAGCGCGCAGTTGCTCTTCAATCACCTCCATGGATGCCACCAGTGGGGCAAACAGCGGCTCGAGATCTGGCCGCTGCTGGTACAGGGCGATGAGGCGTTCACGGCGCTTACCCGGTGTTCGGGCAGCACCCAGACGCAAACCAAACAGCTTCAAGAGCCCACGCAACTGGTTGCCCATCGCCACGCGCGTGGTAATCAGCTGCGCACGAATGCGGAGAGCGGCCCGGTCGATGTGCGTGGCTGACGCCTTCATGTGAACACGCTTGAACCAACCGGTCCTCGCGAGCTGGGCGTGTCCTTCGGCGTCATGCACATCACTCTTGTTTACCCGTGCGGCAAGAACGCCCTTGGCGTGACGGGCGCAGATGCAGTCGATGGGCACCGCACGCTCGACAAGGCCGTGATAGAGGAAGGTGGAAAGCGGTCCGGTCTCCAGCACCACACGAGCCAAATCAGCACAATGCTTGACGAGCCACTTCGCTAAAACCTCTGGATCACTGGCCACCACATCGCGGCGTAATACCGTGCCATCACCATCAACCACGCAAATATGCGTGGACTTGTCGCTCACATCTAATCCTGCATACATTGTCATCGGTCACCCTCCTGCATTGAAGCGCCATGGCGACTTCGTAGCATCCAGGAGGGTGGCTAAATCAATTACGCGGTGTCCAACATCCCGGACGTTGAAAAAACAGCGACCGCACATTGCCCTATGTCCGCTTCCGGGGAATGGAAAAGCGACCGAGAAAGACATAAAATGGGTAGTATGCCCCGGCAGCTTCGAGATTGCAGATATTCTCGGATGGTCGCCCAATGAAGTAGGTCGCAGTCGAAAGGTCTGTGTTGACCAGAATGCAACAATCGTGGCAGTAGGCCGACGTATCGCAAGAGGCGTAAACCGGATTGTAAACCGGACTGACTTAGGCGATCGGAAATGACTGATTAAAGCCAGTTCGCGGGTGTAGCTCAATGGCAGAGCAGAAGCTTCCCAAGCTTACGACGAGGGTTCGATTCCCTTCACCCGCTCCATTTTCCTGTTCGTCGATGTTCGCCAACGTCTAGACAAACCCAGAAAATCCAAGGTATTAAGAGCATAGTGGACCGCCAGCGTCCCTGCGTGTCTGCCTCCAGTTGCTAGTCGCTGGGGGTATGATTGGGGGGTATATGCAAAACGGCTTACTCGATACCCCCACGTCTGGGGGTATATTGGGGGTATACCCTTAGAGAGGCTCGGAAATTCATGGCTTTGACTGATGTAGCAATTCGTAACGCCAAGCCCGGCACGAAAGCGGTCAAGTTGTCGGACGGCGGCGGGTTGTTCCTGCTTATCACTCCAGCCGGTGGAAAACTCTGGAGGCTCAAATATCGTGTTGATGGGCGCGAGAAGTTACTGGCCATGGGATCATATCCCGAGATTGGGCTTGGCGAAGCCCGAAGGCGCAGGGAAGAGGCGCGTGAACTGATAGCGCTAGGAAAAGACCCTTCTCGCGAGAAGCAGCGCGAGAAGGTGCGCGCCCGCATACAGGCAGCGGACACCTTTACGGCAATTTGTAACGAGTATTGCCAAAAGCGCAGGCGCGACGGCGCTAAGGGTTGGGCGCCTGCCACCGCCGTTCGTAGTGAATATCTGCTTTCGTTAGTCTGTGGGTCAATCGGCAAACTGCCAATTGCCGAGATTGAACCCGCCGACGTGCTGACTGCCATCCGTCGCATTGAAGGCAAAGGAAAACTTGAAAGCGCACGGCGCAGCCTTCAATTGGCTAGCGCGGTGTTCCGTTATGCCGTGGCGACAGCAAGGTTGGCATCGGACCCAACCCGCGATCTGCGGGGCGCGCTGACTGCGCCTACGGTCACCCACTACGGGGCTATCACCGAAGCGACGAAGGTAGGCCAGTTGCTCCGCGCTATCGATGATTATGAAGGCAGCGGCATAACCAAGTTGGCTTTGCAGATTGCCCCCCATGTGTTCGTCCGACCCGGCGAGTTGCGTCATGCCGATTGGAGCGAATTCGATTTCGACAGCGCGCTATGGATCATTCCTGCGGGAAAGATGAAGATGCGCAAGGCGCACCACGTCCCTCTATCGCAGCAATCAATAGACTTATTCCGGGAAGTTAAAGCCGTCACCGGGCCAGCCGGGTTCGTGTTCCCTTCGATCCGTACCCGAACCCGTCCGATGAGCGAAAACACCGTCAATGCTGGCTTAAGACGGCTAGGCTATGCCAGCGATGAAATGACCGCGCATGGTTTCCGCGCTATGGCGTCAACGTTGCTGAATGAAAGCGGCAAATGGCATCCAGACGCTATCGAACGCGCGCTTGCCCACGGCGATACCGACAAGGTTCGCGCGGCTTATCATCGGGGCGCGCATTGGAAGGAGCGCGTTGAAATGGCGCAATGGTGGTCGGACTATCTCGATCAGTTGCGCAAGGGGGCAGACATTGTGCCTTTCCCCGAACGTGAGGCAGGTTGAACCGCTTGGCGATCGGGGAGAGTGTCGTTAAGCCCTTCGGAAAGAACGAGTTGGGGCCACGACGCAGATGAACATCGACGGGTATCTATCTGAAATCCGATCCCTCTATGCCAGCGGCCAGACCACGGAACATAGTTTTCGGCCTGCATTAGCCAAGTTGTTTGGCTCTATCGATTCCGCGCTTACCGTGATTAACGAACCGAAGCATATCACCGATGTTGGCGCGCCCGACTTTGTGTTTCAACGCGGTGACGTGGCAATCGGCTGGTGCGAGGCAAAGGACATCGGCAAGGATATTCGTAAATTCGCGGCCAACGATTACAGCAAAGGGCAAAAGGATCGCTACAGAAAGGGTTTGCCCAACCTGATCTATACCAACGGACTGGACTTCGAGTTCATCCGAGATGGTGACATGGTGGATTTCATCACGATTGCAGACCTGATCCCGACCCTGCCCTCGCGACCAGACAATTTTTCTCTGCTGGACAACCGGCTGCGCGACTTCGCCCATGTCACGCCTCTTAGCATAACATCGTCCAAGCGGCTGGCTGAAATGATGGCGGGCAAGGCGGCTATCATCAAGGACATCATGGGCCGGGCACTAGTGGCGGATTTCAAAACCCGAAATCATAGCACCGGTGCAACCGACCTGATCGGCCAATACGAGGCGTTCAAAAGTAGCCTGATCCACGATATCACGGTCGAAGAGTTTGCGGACATTTACGCGGAAACCATTGCCTATGGGCTGTTCGCCGCCCGGCTGCATGATGTAACGCCGGATAACTTCAGCCGCGCCGAGGCGCTGGACCTGCTGCCCAAGACCAACCCGTTTTTGCGCGAACTGTTTATCTACATTGCTGGTCCTAATCTGGACGAACGACTACGCCGAGTGATTGACGAACTTTGCGACGTATTCTGCGCCACCAACATG
Source organism: Sphingobium sp. BS19 (assembly GCF_027925545.1). Taxonomy (NCBI): domain Bacteria; kingdom Pseudomonadati; phylum Pseudomonadota; class Alphaproteobacteria; order Sphingomonadales; family Sphingobiaceae; genus Sphingobium; species Sphingobium sp. BS19. Next base: position 254,464 of record NZ_BSEF01000008.1, on the reverse strand, counting down.
GACAAAGTGCTGCGCAATTTCGGCAAGATCACCGCTCGACAAGACCCATTTCTGCATTTCTACGAGGACTTCCTAACCGAATATAACCCGGCAAAGCGGAAAGCGCGGGGTGTATGGTATACGCCCGAACCCGTGGTAAACTTCATTGTGCGCGCAGTAGACGATGTGGTGAAAAGAGAATTTGGTCTGTCCGATGGCTTGGCCGACACCTCAAAGATCACAATCGATTGGGATACGGGCCAGAACGACCTGAAGACTGGCAAGCCTGCATATATCAAGAAGGAAGTTCACCGCGTCCAGATACTTGACCCGGCCACCGGCACCGGCACTTTTCTGGCTGAGGTGGTGAAACTGGTGTCCGAAAGGATCAGAGGCGTAGCCCCCGGTCAACTGTCAGCCTACATAGAACGCGATCTGATCCCGCGCCTGCATGGCTTCGAACTACTGATGGCCAGTTATGCCATGTGTCATATGAAACTCGACATGATCCTAACGCGGCTGGGCTACAAACCATCAGCCAACCCTCCGCGCCTTGGCGTTTACCTCACCAACTCACTGGAAGGTGGAGAGCGAGTGCTGCAAACCCTTGATTTTGGTATTCAGCGCGCCATCGCTGAGGAGTCCAAACAAGCCAACAACATTAAGCGCCAGACCCCTATCATGTGCGTAATTGGCAACCCTCCTTATTCTGGCATCAGCCAAAACAACGGCGAATGGATCACCAGTAAGATAGAGGATTACAAATACGTCGATGGCGTTCACTTCGGCGAGCGAAAGCACTGGTTGCAGGACGATTATGTAAAGTTTCTTCGCCTTGCGGAACACATGATTGAGCAAACCGGGGAGGGTGTTTTAGGTTTTATCACCAACCATGGCTACCTCGACAACCCGACATTCCGCGGGATGCGCTGGCACCTGATGAACACCTTTGACAGCATCCACGTGTTAGATCTTCACGGAAATTCCAATAAAAAAGAAATCAGTCCTGACGGTTCACCAGACAAGAATGTGTTCGACATCATGCAGGGCGTGGCGATCATCATTGCGGTGAAAAAGCGGCGCGTTGGTAAAGGACCTAAGGCTCTTGCAAAAGTATCTCACGGCGAACTTTGGGGAACGCGCGACAATAAATATAGTCAACTTTGGGATGGAACTTCGGCCAGTCTTGCTTCAGCACCGTTGCCCAACAAAGCGCCCCAATATCCTTTCGTAAATCGCGATTATGATTTGGAAGCCGATTACGCCAAAGGCTTTTCAGTCGCGGATCTAATGCCTACTAATGTTGCTGGCATAGTAACTGCGCGCGATGGGTTGGTCATCGCTTTTGATGCGGAAGAACTGAATGACCGCATAACTACGTTTGCAGATACTGCCACCTCCGATGCGGAAATTCGGGAACGATTCTTTGGGGGTAAGAAGCCTGGCAAATATTTGCCAGGCGATTCAAGAGGCTGGAAGTTGCCGTCCGCTCGCAAAGCGCTTCAATCAGCAGAATGGTGCAACGACATCCATTCGATTGCATATCGCCCATTTGACACCCGCGTGATTTTGTCACGGCCAGATATGGTTGATTGGGGGCGAGTCGAGTTCATGCGGAATTTCCAATCGGGGCCGAACTTAGCCGCGTCATTCACTCGCACCATTGAGGGGGGCCGCAGTTTCGCTGACTTTTTAGTTCACGACCTACCAATAACTCATCATACGCTGAGCATTAAGGAAGTGAATTATTTAGCCCCTCTCTATATTTACCCGGATGTGGATACTCTAGACCAAAGCATTCGCATCAATTTCGATCCTACTATATATGCTGAAATTCTAAGGGCGGCAGGCCTCCCTAGGGGGCTTCTTGGGCCCGATGGCGGCGCTGATTTCCGAATCGCGACCGGCGATGCACGCCCGAATGAGGTGAAGGTTTTCGACTATTTTTATGGCGTTCTGCATTGCCCTGCATATCGCGCCACCTATGCCGAATTTTTGAAAATTGACTTCCCCCGCATACCGTTCCCTGCAAGCCCAGATAACTTTCGCGCCGTGAGTGAAAAGGGCGAGGCGCTCCGCCGCCTGCACTTGATAGAAGATGCCGCCATCGGCTCAACGCCCTATCCCTTCCATGGCGACGGAGACAGCGTCGTGGAGAAGCCCCGCCATGAGCACGACCAAGTCTGGATCAATTCCACTCAGTATTTTGACGGTGTACCTGCCATCGCTTGGGACTTGTACATCGGCGGCTATCAGCCTGCGCAAAAGTGGTTGAAGGATCGTAGGGGCCGCGCCTTATCCTATGATGACATTCGCCACTATCAACGCATCGTCAAAATCCTGTCCGAAACCGACCGCATTATGCGCACAATCGAATTGCCGCTGGATTGAGCGACAGCACCATGGATGGATACGCCCGCGTGCTTTACGCCTGAATGCCACGCGGCGGATCACGGCATGGGGCGGGCCGACCGGCTACACTCTCACTGAGGCAGCGATTGCAGATTGGCGCGGCCTGCGAGCGCGACTGGCTCCAAAGCCATTATGGTAGCGACATTCGGGCTTATCGCACGCGCGAAGGCATAATCCAGTGGCATGTCCTTAAAATTGAATGGCAGTATGGCATTGAAGTTTCACCGAGAGCCGTCGCATCATGGTGGACCATGTTCAGGAAATCTCAGAAACCTCAAGCCTTTTGAATAATGTCGGATGTTTTTGTCAATCCGCGAACATACGTTCATATGTCTCACCGCTTCTCGACGGCATGGTGCCTTCGAATTGCGGAGACATCACATGGACCAGTATCTTGCATCTATTCTTGAAGCGCAGCGTGCGCTCGGAATTGGCCGCTCAACCGCTTATCGCCTCATGGATGAAGGACGATTGGAAAAGGTCAAAATCGGTCGTCGCACACTAATCAAGGTTGCGTCGATCAAAGCACTCGCAGGTGAAAAGCCATACGCTGGCAATGGCGGTACTGAATAAACGGCGGGCGCGACATTCATGTCTACCCGTCGGATCAATCCCCGCCTGATCAAACTACATCGATCCTACAGTGTCGAAGAGGCAGCCCTTGTTTTAGGGACGCACAAAAACTCAATCCGTAATTGGATCAAAAACGGTTTACCAACAGTGGACCGATCCCGCCCAGTGCTGATGCTAGGCCATGAACTCCGCGACTACCTTGAACGAAAGCGCAAGGAGGCGAAACGGCCCTGCCCACCGGGAATGCTCTATTGTCTCAAGTGCCGCCAGCCGCGCGCGCCCGCCATGGGGATGATTGAAGCCACTCGCCAGAATGCCGACACAGGCAACCTCAGCGCCATTTGCGAAACCTGCGGCTCGATGATGCACCGGCGCACCCGTTTGGACGCCATCGCTACAATTATGCCCAATCTGGATGTCCAAATCAGGGAGGCAAGCCCACGCATATGTGAGTGCGCATCACCTTCCCTAAATTGTGACAATCAAAAGGACTAAAAGCCAATGGCAAAGCACAGTGGCGCGAACGCCCGGATCAAGCGCGAATATTTTACCTATCTCAAGGAAGCACAGCGCCGCGACGAAACATCGATNCAGCCAGGTTACAAATCCCGGCTGTCCTATGCTGATGCCGACTATTTCAACCTGTCTGAAAAGGATGTCCGGATCGCCAAGGCAGTGCGGCACAAGGTGTTTCCTTCACTGGATCAGGTCCACCACGTCATCGCATCCATGCCGACCTGCACCGCCATTATGTGAGTGCGCATCACCTTCCCTAAATTGTGACAATCAAAAGGACTAAAAGCCAATGGCAAAGCACAGTGGCGCGAACGCCCGGATCAAGCGCGAATATTTTACCTATCTCAAGGAAGCACAGCGCCGCGACGAAACATCGATAGATGCCGTTGCAAAGGCACTGGCGCGCTTCGAAGAGGCGAACGGGCACAAGGATTTCAAAACTTTCCACCGTGCGCAGGCGGTGGCATTTAAGCATAAATTGGACAAGCAACCCGCGATCCGCACCGGCAAGCCATTGAGCCGAGCCACGGTTAATTCGACCCTGTCCGCCCTTCGCGGTTTCTTTATTTGGCTAGCAGGCCAGCCAGGTTACAAATCCCGGCTGTCCTATGCTGATGCCGACTATTTCAACCTGTCTGAAAAGGATGTCCGGATCGCCAAGGCAGTGCGGCACAAGGTGTTTCCTTCACTGGATCAGGTCCACCACGTCATCGCATCCATGCCGACCTGCACCGCCATTGAAATGCGCAACCGGGCGTTGGTCGCTTTTGCCCTACTGACAGGCGCGCGCGATGGGGCGCTGGCTTCATTTCGACTGAAGCACGTCGATCTTTTGCAGGGCCGCGTAGATCAAGATGCGCGCGATGTGCGCACCAAGGCAAGCAAGACATTCTCGACATGGTTCTTTCCAGTTGGCGGCGAAGCGCTTCAAATTGTTCAGGACTGGTGTGCTTATTTGCGTACCACATTGCTTTGGGGTGATGATGACCCGCTGTTTCCGCCGACACAGATAGGCTTAGGGGAAAATGGCGGATTTGTGCCAGTGGGCCTGCGCCGCGGTGAATGCTGGCAGGGGGCCGGGCCAATCCGCGACATATTCCGTAAAGCATTTGAGGCGGCTGGCCTGCCTTATTTCAATCCGCATTCATTCCGCGACACGCTAGTGCATCACGGCGAGAAGGTTTGCCCGACCATTGAGGCTTTCAAAGCGTGGTCGCAGAATCTGGGCCACGAACGGGTGATGACGACACTCACGAGTTATGGCACGGTCGCACCGCACCGACAGGCAGAACTGATCCGGGGTATGGGCTTGGATTCAACGGATCAACTTGCACCGGCGGTAGATGCCGCATTCGTAGCCAAGGTGGTGGCCGCGATGCAAAATTTGCCGGTTTCGCGCGACTGATAAATTCGTGTCGAAGCAGAATTAATCGCCCTACCCAAAGCATCTGGGGGTATGATTGGGGGTATGTAGTAAAATGCTGTCCGCAGATAATCAGGAAAACAAGGGTTTTTGGCCCATTTCGCGGTTCCCTTCACCGCTCCAATTCTCGATCTCAGAACATCCCCGATAGCTTTACAACCCGCGGAAATCTGCGGTATTTTAATGGTCATCCAGCTCGAGAAATCTCGCTTCATGCCATGGAAGCCCAGGCAGAAGTGGGGCCTTTTCTAAAAAAAGCGTGCCGGAAAATGCACGAGGCCCCCAAGGGTGGGGGCCTCGCCATGAAAGGCCTGAACTATGTCATTGAGTGATATAGCAATTCGTCGAGCTAAGACGCGTGGTAAGCCCTACAAACTCTATGATGAGCTGGGACTCTTTCTGGTGATCTCCCCATCTGGTTCCCGCGAATGAAGTTTCGTCGCAGCGGCGCGGAAAAGAAACTGAGCTTTGGCTCGTACCCGCAGGTAACCTTGCGGGACGCCCGCAAAATGCGCGATGAAGCCCGCGACCTGCTCGCGGAGGGCAAGGACTTTTGCATCAGTACTGGTCGGTGCGAGCATGTGCAGATGCTCCAACGTCAGCTTTAATCCTTCGTTTATGCTTGAGGGGCGAGCAATGCTCAAACGGACCGAGCTAGGCATTTCCTCAATCGGGTCGATCAAAACGCGGCTGTAAAGCGGATGATCGGGCGAGACTGGCACCGGCGTGTCGGGAGAATAGCGGAGTCCGAACCCGACCGCCACGAGCGGGATCTCATTCGACACATTGGAATGAGCGAAAATACCGAGCATAATAGCGAGTAAAGCTGTCATGCAATCCGCCATATTGCCAAATCGCAAACCGTCCGTTGAACAACATAATTAAAGGCGCGAAACGTCCCCTTCTAGCTCCGATCTCAAAGGCTCGAGCGTCGATTTCTGGTCGAACGCAGAATTTGAGGCTCGCGCCCGCCACTTGATCATCCGCCCCAACGCTCTGATTGGCCCATCAGCCTGACGTCAGAGCCAGTTTGAAGCGCGCGCCCTGGTTGGAGTGCGCCAAACCCAGAGTGCCACCATGCGCTTCCGCGAGGGATCGGGCAATGGACAGGCCCATACCTGTTCCGCCCTTATGGCGCTTGCTTGTGAAAAACGGTTCAAAGATCCTTGCGCGGTCCGCCTCGGAGATGCCATCGCCGTCATCCTCGAATGCTATCGTCATCTGCCCGTCCATATACCGGATGTAGATCAGTACCTTCGTCGCGCCAGCTTGTTTGCTGTTCTCGACCAGAGTGGCGGCAATCCTTTCAAGACTTATGTGGTCGATCAGGGCGCCTGAGCGGGGGCTCGCGGCCTGCACCTGTACAACGAAGGAGGGCGATCGATAGCTATCCGCGATCTTGGCCAACACAGGCATCACATCAATACGCTCGGTGCCATTCGGCAGCTGCATATCTGCCTTGGCAAGCTCCATCATGCGGCGCACGAGCCGGGAAAGCCGATCGGCATCGACCGCCATGTTCCCCAGAAATTTCTGCCTGTCGGCGTCGGACATCGTGTCGGCATGATCCTCCAGCAATTCGATAGCACCACTTATGCTCGCCAGCGGCGTCTTGAACTCGTGACTGAGTGCCGCTGCGAAGTCGCGGAGATAGCGGGAGCGTTGCGCAATGGCTTCGGCCATTTTTTCAAAGTCGTCATAGAGTGCACGGACTTCGACGACTTGCAGCGACGGTCGCTGCAGCGTGATGGCACGTCCGGTCGCCATCGTGTGTGTAGCCCGGCTGAGATTTTCAATCGGGCGAACAATGGCGCGCGCAAGGATCGCCGAAATAAGCACGAGTGTGCCGAAGATGACGATGACGCCCAGTGCGATCTTGCCACGATCCTCATACATGCCCTTGAACAACGCACGCGGAGACCGTGAGACCAGCACCGCGCCCACTACCTGTCCATTTACACGGATCGGGCGGGCATGATGGAGACGCAGACTTGACGCTCGGCTTAGCCATTCGAGCGGATAGGTTTGCCGATAGCTGGCATTATCGCGAAAAACCGTTGTAGCCTTTCCACGAAGAGCTGCCGCGACTTCGGGGGCATGGATGAGACTGCCTCCCATTCCATAGCCGTTGAGGATAATGGCGTTGCGGTCGAGCAGCTGGATCGATGCCAGCGTGACAGCTTTGGTTTGGGTGATAACGGGCTTGAGCCTTTGAAGAACCCCTGCGGCACCTTGGTCGATCGGCATTCTGGCACGGACTGGCGCTGGGCGCTCCGGCAGGACCGTAGCACTCTGGAGATCGACTTCTGTGACCGGCTCCTCAAACCGAACATTACTCGGAGTCGGCTGTTCGATTGCACCGGGCCAGATGATCGAAGCGCTAGCGGCAAGCGCAGTGCTTTGCGCGATAAGCTCCGCCTCCGTTCGCCTGACCAACGCGTTCTCGTACACGCGCAGGAAGACCGCACCTAAGCCGGGGAGCGCCGCCACGAATAGTAGCGTTCCGAAGATGATGCTGCGAAACCGAAGCACCGGCCAGTGGCGCGCTACCAGCTGCTTGAAGGCAGCAATCATGCAGGTGGTTCCGCGCAACTCCCAAGGCGATAGCCGACCCCCGCACGCGTCTCAACGATGTCGGGACAGCCGACCTCCGCAAACTTGCGGCGCAGGTTACGGACGTGGCTGTCGATCGTGCGGTCGGTTATGGCAAAGCCGGGGCCGTGCAGGCGGTCTATGATCATGTCGCGCGAGAAGATGCGGGCCGGCATCGACACCAAGGTGCGCAGGATCGTGAACTCCGTAACTGTCAGCACTACGGGACTCGTTCCCCATGTCGCCGCCCACGCGTCCGCGTCAAGCATAAGAGCGCCGTGCAGAAGCCTGCCATTAGTCTCTGCGGCTGGCGGCCGACCCGCCGTGCGGCGCAGGATTGCCATGGATCGCGCGACTACTTCTCTGGGCGAGAAGGGCTTGACGACATAGTCGTCGGCACCAAGCTCTATGCCCAGAACACGATCGATCTCGTCATCGCGTGACGAGAGAAAGAGAATGGGTATCTCGCCCTGGGTGCGCAGGCGCCGACACACTTCCAGTCCATCCATCTTGGGCATGTTGATGTCGAGTATCACAAGGTCAGGCTGATGTTGCTCTACGGCGGCGAGAGCCTCTTCGCCATCGCTTGCTTCCTTCGTATCAAGGCCCGCCTTGCTGAAAGCAAATACTAGAAGCTGACGGATGTGGGGATCGTCATCGACAATGAGGATCGTGCGCGGCATGGAACACATGATCATTGTTCATCCTTCCGTGTCAACGGGTCAGGCCTTGCAAATGGCTGAAGCGCGGGGTTTGCTGGCACTGCTTTCGCAGAGACATCCGACTGTGGCTGTTCCCTTGAGCCGTCGCAGTTGCGCAGGAAGGAATCGGGACGGACCGGCTTTGTGCCCTTGAGCATTGCGTCGGCTGCTTGGAGCCGCCGCTCGTTGCGCCACGTCCATCCGCCCTGTCGGACATCATTGACCATGCCATTGTAAATGCCCGTTCGGATTGCCTGGACGCGATCCCTGAAGGATGGATCGCTAGTCTGACTTTCGAGGGCAATCAGTGGCAGCAGCGCAGACGGCCCGAGGCGATTAAGGTAGCAAAGATCAACGCTCGGGCCAGAACCGGTTATTTCGCGCGCATGGCGAACATTCCATCGTGCAGCGATCTCACCGGCGTCGATGAAGCAGAACAAGGTCAGTACCGCTGCTGCAGCGCCCACGTTGGTATTGATAAGCCAGGACGAGCTTTTTCCCCGAAGCATGCGCCAGCAGATGAGCACCAAGCCCGCCGCGACGAGAGCCATCCAAGCGAGAGCCTGAATCCGCAGCGTCGTGAGCATGCTCGCTTCGATATACTCCAGGGTGCGCTGGACGCTGGATGTGACCAGCATGATGTTCTGAACGATCCAGAGTACCACGAGCCACCTGATCATTGGCACGGCGGCTGTCGATGAGCCGGGACGCAATGTGATCAGGACAAACAGTCCGGCTAGAAGGGCTGTGACGATCAGGGGATAGGCACCGCGATGCACATATTCCGTCATCGACATCCCCGTTGGCAGCAGCAAGGCGCGTGACAGATAGGCGACATCAAGAGCATTCTCGACCGCGAACATGGCGTTGAAGAGGAGCAGGGACAGCATCACCGATGCGACCGACACCCCCGGCAGGTCCAAATCCCCCCTGCCGTCGAAGGTGGGAATCAGTCGTTTGGCGACGCGCGGTCGAAGGACGCTCCATCCCAAAACAAAGAACATCAGCCATAAGATCATCCGCCAGGGCGTGATCGCTGACAAGTCCGGCCATTCGATCATTGCCAGAACTCGCGCAATGATCGGATTGGCGGTTGCGAACAAAGTGAGAATTATCGCGCCGCCAAGAAGCGGCAGCCCAATTACTCGCAAAATTGCCCGAAGGCTAAAGCACCTGCGGCGGACTCTTCGCGCTGCCCGTCGAACTTTGGAGAAGTCCATGAACGGCGCAACGGGTGAACGCAGCGCATGCAATAGCAGGCGCTGGAACCACAACCAGCCATCGTCGTACTGCATCGTCATTCCAAAAAGCGCAGCCAGGCTGATCGCAATCCAGAACATCGTCCATGACAATATGCCTGGATCGACAATCAACGCGCAGCCGAAAATCCCGGCAGAGATAGCAGCAAGGCGACCTTCCCACCGCCGCAATATGTTCGGGCGCCCCACCATCAGGCAAAGCAGGAGAGCGAAGGCGAAAAGCCCGAGATGCCCTCCAAAGAGTGCATTGTGATAGAAAAGATAGTCACCCAGAAAAGCGATGGCTAAGCTGAGGTAGAGCTTCCACCTGTATGTGGCAAAAAACGGCAAGCGATGCATGATGACCTCCCTCATGGAGGACTATCCATCGCAGCAGCCGATGCAGAACCGAGGTGCCAGCGCTTGCGATTGCGGCGTGTTTTCCGTGCAGAAGCTGTGCAGACCATCCCTCGCAGGCGAGGAAATTGGCGGAAATTCGGCATTTCTCCCAAAAGGTCTTTCGATGCATCGGCAATCGGCGCAGAAAACATGGGTGTAGCCGCCTTGGCATTCTCAACGGTGCAAGTAGACTGTGCCGGTCGCCGAGTTCTCAGGAGAGCATAATGCGTTTGCCAATCTCTAAACGATTTTCTCTGATCAGCGTGCTGGCTGTCTGCGTTCCGCTGGCGGCGTGCTCCGGCCCTTCTGGCAGCGGCGCGGAGGAAACCGTCAGCGTCACGAAACGGGAACTCAATGTGGGCGGCATCGTCAAAATGCGAACGGAAACGCGAACGACTGAAATCGGAGCGGCACCATTGCCTCAACCGCAGCGCCCCCATTTAGGCAACCTTACTGCGGGCGACTATGATGATGTTTTGAACCCAGAATTTTACGCGCAATATGCAGGCGCAGTGATCCAGCAGACGCGTGCAGAATTACCATTTGTGGATACCCGCACACGGGTCGCGGTGAAGGTTGTCGATGGAGTGGGGCGACCGGTGCCGCAGGCGCGTATCGAAGTTGCCCGACAAGGCGGGGCGCTGCTGTTGATTTCCGGTGCAGATGGTATCGCCTCATTTTACCCCCGCTTTGATCATATCGCTAGTGGAGCGCAGATATCCGTTGCGTCGCAGGCGGGTTCGATCGGCCGAAAGCTGCAACTGAGTGGACGCGGCGAACAGACTGTCACGCTAAAGGTCTCCGGCTTGGCACGCCCCGTTAGCGCTCTCGACCTCGTCCTCGTTCTGGATGCCACGGGTAGCATGAGTGACGAGATGAATTATCTTCAGTCGGAACTGGGCTCGATTATCGCTCGAGTGAGGAGTGATGCTGGCAATGTCGATCTGCGCATCGGTCTGATCGTCTACCGGGACGACGGGGACGTATATGTGACTCGGTCCTTTCCTCTATCTGGCGATATCGGAGCAATGCGGGAGGCACTGGGGCAGCAGGATGCCGATGGCGGCGGAGACACGCCCGAAGCTGTAGACCGCGCCATGATAGCCGCAGAAAAAATGCAGTGGCGCAGCGGTGCGACAAAGACACTTCTGCTTGTCGCCGATGCGCCCCCGCATGAGGAAGCGCTCAAATCTACCCTTGATGCCACGGAGCGCTTGCGGGCACAGGGTGTGCGGATTGTTCCGGTCGCAGCGAGCGGTGTAGAAGACAGCGCCCAATATGTAATGCGGACAATGGCCGTCCTGACGCAGGGCAGATACATATTCCTGACTGACGATAGCGGCATCGGCAATGCGCATGCGGAGCCTACCGTGGCGTGCTATGTGGTAACCCGTCTCGACCAGCTAATCGCCCGCGTTTTGGCCAGTATCGTGTCGGGACGTCGGGTGGAACCGGATCAGGGTGAAATCATCCGAACGGTCGGGAGCTACAATGCGGGACGGTGCAGCAAGACTAAAGTCGCAATGCGGTGAAGTCGCATCCATCGCGGGGCAAGCCTTTGGTCACCGCACGCACTGGAGCTTCGCTATCACGGTATCCAGAGGCGTAGACCCAGTCCAAAACGGTGCCGATCCTCTGTCGCACCCTGCGTGCCGTTTCCGGCTTGGACAACCAGATCTCCGAGAGGACATTACGGATCATGGGCCCGGTGACGTCATGGACCTGCAAGTCACTGATCTCGGGGAATACATAGCTATCGAGCGTCTGGAGCCATTGTTTCGCGTGCTTCTCGTTTCGCCAGTTTTTGCCGTGAGATGCGATCACCTTCGCGGCTGCCTGCCTGAAGGGCGGGATACCTTGCAGTTTGCGGCGCTCGAACAGGGGATCGAGACCCATCTCGACCCAAGTCCGAATTTCTCGAGCCCGCTCCCGGGCTAACGCGAGCGCTACCTTTGTGGCGCTGCCGAGGCCGAAGTCACGGCGGCTGCCGTTTTTCTGAACGTGGCAGACCCAGCTTTTTGCGCCGCTGGCTTGAATGACCAGGAAAAAGCCATCGCCATCGCCATGTCGTCCTGGCCGCGTGGCCGCCTTTACCGAGGTCGCAGAGAGCTTTCCCATCGCTCCTAATCTCCCACATTGCCAATCAGTCACCGGTGGACGAGCGGGGATGGGAGCGGACGCGAATCAGACTCAAAGCCGCAGAAAAGCTGGCCTTTTGTGAATCGCGGTGGATGCAGGAAAACAGAGTATTGGCGGAGAGGCAGGGATTCGAACCCTGGGTACCCTCGCGGGCACGCCGCATTTCGAGTGCGGTGCATTCGACCACTCTGCCACCTCTCCGCGAGGTTTCCGGAGGGACCAGCCGATGCTGTTCCCTTGCCCCGGAACGGGTCGAGGGGCGGGCATTAGCGAATGAAAAGCGCTTTGCCAAGAGCAGGTTTTGCCATTTTTCTTGTGTGACCGAAAGGTGACCCTACATAGGCTATATGAAGAACACGACTCCCCTTGGCGCCCGGGCAGCGCGCAACGCACCCCCGATCATGCATGCCCGTTTCAGCATCGGCGATGTCGTCCAGCATCGTCTGTTCGGTTTTCGCGGCGTGATATTCGATGTGGATCCGGTGTTCGCCAACACGGAGGAATGGTATGATGCCATTCCTGAGGACATCCGCCCGGATCGCGATCAGCCATTTTATCATCTTCTCGCCGAAAATGGCGAGGCGAGCTATGTCGCGTATGTCAGCCAGCAGAATATCGTTATGGACGATAGCGAAGAGCCCATCGACCATCCGGCGATCTCAGGCATTTTCGGCGATTTCGTTGCTGGTAAATATAGCCTGCGCGCGGTGCACCGGCATTAAGGCTTAGCAGCGCGGCTCAGGCTTTAAGTTTCCAACCTGTCCGCAACAACCGATACGTCGCTGCGCCGAAAACGACGTTCAGCACGAGCAGAACGACGCTCCCGACCGCTATGTCCGTATCCGCCGCCGCCAGAAATCCATAGCGGAAGCCGGAGATGATATAGAAGAACGGGTTGGCATGACTGATGACCTGAAACGCCGGCAACAGGCGGTCGATCGAATAGAATGTTCCCGACAGCAAAGTCAGCGGTGCGATCAGGAAATTGGTGACTGCGGCGGCATGGTCGAACTTTTCCGCCCAGATCGATGTCATAACGCCCATGAAAGCCAACAGGCTTGCACCGAGCAACCCGAACCAGAGTATCGCCCAGAGATGCACCGGCGTGACATGGACGCCGGGCCATAGTGCCATGGCCAGCCACACCGCGAAACCCAGCATGCAGGCGCGCGTGACCGACGATGCCACCAGCGCGAACAGGAGCTCCCCCGTTGAAATAGGCGGCATCAAATAATCGATCAGCGTTCCCTGAATCTTGCCGACCAACAGGGAAAAGCTGCTGTTCGCGAAGGACGCATTCAGCATTCCCATCACGATCAGTCCCGGCGCGATGAAATCGGCAAACGGCACGCCCAGCACCATGCGATTCCCGCCGCCAAGTGCAACGGTGAAGATCACGAGATACAGCAATGTCGTGACCGACGGCGCCCATACCGTCTGCAACTGCACCTTCATGAAGCGGCGCACCTCTTTGAGATACAGCGCTTTCGTACCCGGCCAATTGACGTTGCGGATAACGGTTACACCCGGCTCGACACGGATTGATGACGTTATGAGGGGGGCATTGGCAACGGAGTCGCCATTTTGGGACTGGTTGTTCATCGCTGGATCGCCTATCGGGTGCGGCTTGACGCCGCAAGGCCTGTTTTGGTGAATTGAAGGAAGCGCTCGCGCTCCCCATATGTTGGCCAACACGATATTATAGCAAGGAGTGTCTATTGTCCTGGACCGACGAGCGCATCGACCAACTTAAAGCGATGTGGGAAAAAGGTATGACTGCAAGCCAGATCGCCGAGGAACTCGGCGGTGTGAGCCGTAATGCGGTCATCGGGAAAGCACATCGCCTTGGCCTGCAGTCGCGGCCTTCGCCCGTAAAGGCGAACGACGCTGCGCGCAAAAAGCCGGTCGTGAAGAAGCCTGAAGTGAAGCCTGCCGAAGCACCGGTTGCGGCCGCACCTGTGGCTCCTGCCCCGGCGCCCGTCATGACGGTCAAGCCCGTTGCAGCCGAACCGGTTGAAAGCATCGAGGACGACACGCCTGCACCGCCTCCGCCGCCCCGCATCGTGTCGGTCGGCCCCGGCGGGTTCTTGCGCCAAGGCCCCGGCGATCAGCAAGCACCGATCCCGCCTGCCCCGCCCCGCCGCCTTGTTCCAGCCAAGCCCAGCGCGGAGATCGCTGACAAGACATCCTTGCTGGATTTGACCGAGCGGATTTGCAAATGGCCAATGGGTCACCCGGGTGAACCGGATTTCCACTTCTGCGGTGAAAAGGTGAACCCAGGCTTCCCTTATTGCGTCGAGCATTGCGGTCGGGCTTATCAGGCACAGCTTCCCCGCGGCACGCGCCGTCCGCCTCCGCCCCTACCGTTCGGCGGGCCTCGCGTTCGCTAAAACCTCAAACTGCAAAAAAAGACCGCCCCAAACGAGGCGGTCTTTTTTTTTGGGATCGTGATGCCATGAGAAGGGGCACCGATTCCGGCGCCCCTTCTCTATGTCCGCTATACGATCAGAAGCGGAAGCTGGCGGTTGCCTGCACGCTATGATTTTCAAAACGATCGCTGGTGCGCTGAATGTCGGTGGAACCGGCAGTCTGCGTGGGGTTCACGAACGGATTGGTGAGCGAAGGCGGCGTGCCTTGACCCGCGTTCACGGTGTAGCCGCTGTCGTTAAAGCGGGTATATTTGTAGAGGACGCCAACCGAGAAGTTCCGCGAAACCTTCTGCTCGATGCCGCCGCCGGCCGTCCAACCCCAATCCTTGTCGGTACGGTTTTCTTCGGTGAAGCTGTTGAAGCCATTAGTGGTCGTAAAGCTGTTCTTGATCTTCCCATAGGCGAGACCGCCCGTGCCATAGAGCAAGGTGTTGGTCGGCAGGATGTAGCCTGCACGAAGGCGCGCTGCGCCGTCCCAGTCCAGCTTGCGCGTGAACACATAGTTCGCAGGCGTCGTGCTGTAACCCGACACGCTGTTGCTGAAGTTGCTCTTGCCACCTTCGACTACCGCGCCGACCAGGAAGTTCCCCATTTGCATGTCGTAACCGGCATGAACCTTCCACGCAGTACGCTTGTCCTTGTCGCTACCGCAGCTTACCGGCAGCGAGTTGCCCGCGACGCCGCGGCAAAAGCCCGGTGAGAATGCGTTGCCACCGGTGGCCGTACGCACGGTATCGCCATAGGTGCCGTCCAGATTGGTATCGAACGCCAGGGTCTCCTGCGTGTCGCGGTCGAAATTCGGCTGCCAGCCCAATCCCAGCGACCCACCGATATACGGGCCAGTCCAGTTCCGCGCAGCATCGTCCGACTGCGCAAAGGCAGGCGTGGCCGCAGCCATGGCAAGCGCGCCAAGGGAAATGGTCATCAAAGTCTTCATAAAACTGTCCTTTTTCAGCGTTCCTTTGGGGGTAGGAACGCGACAGATACGAATGGCATTGATGCTTGGTTTCATTAACCTACGATAAACGGGGCAGACTGTTGCATCGCAGCAACAGACCGCTGGAACCCAGTTGATCCCGCCCCTTGCTTACGCCAAGGCGCACGCCCTATAGATTTAGCATGGCAGATGACCTTTTCGCCGGTGGCGCACCTTCCCCGTCCGGCAGCTACGACGCTTCCGCAATCGAAGTTCTCGAAGGACTGGAGCCGGTTCGTCGTCGACCCGGCATGTATATCGGCGGCACCGACGAACGCGCCTTTCACCATCTTGCGTCCGAAGTGCTCGACAACGCCATGGACGAAGCCGTGGCGGGCTTTGCGACCCGCATCGAAATCCAGCTTGAACCCGGCAATAAGCTGACGATCACGGACAACGGACGCGGCATCCCGGTCGATCCGCATCCCAAATTTCCCGGCAAGTCGGCGTTGGAAGTGATTCTGACGACGCTGCATTCGGGCGGAAAATTCAGCGACAAGGCGTATGCGACCTCCGGCGGCCTGCATGGCGTGGGCATCAGTGTCGTGAACGCGCTTTCCGTCGAAACGGTGGTGGAGGTTGCACGCAACAAGGAACTGTTCCGGCAAACTTTCTCGCAAGGACTGGCGCAGGGGCCGCTCGAAAAGATCGGCGCAGCACCCAATCGCCGCGGCACCGCCGTCAGCTTCATTCCCGACACCGAAATTTTCGGAGAAATGAAGTTCAAGCCTGCCCGCCTGCACCGGCTGGCACGGTCCAAGGCGTATCTCTTCGCGGGCGTCGAAATTCGCTGGAAATGCGACCCGTCGCTCATCACCGACGACACGCCCGCCGAAGCCGCGTTTCAGTTTCCCGGCGGCCTTTCGGACCATCTGCGCGAACAGATTGGCGACCGCGAATGTGCAACGACGAGCTTCTTTACCGGCAATCAGGATTTCCCCGCCACCGCCGGTCGCGTCGAGTGGGCAATTGCCTGGCCGCTCTGGTCGGACGGCAGCTATAGCTGGTATTGCAACACTATCCCGACACCCGATGGGGGAACGCATGAAGCCGGGCTGCGCACGGCCATCGTCAAGGGCATCCGGGCGTTCGGCGATCTGGTCGGGCAGAAAAAGGCCAAGGACATCCAGGCAGAAGACATCATGTCCTGCTGCGAAGTCATGCTGTCGGTGTTTATCCGCGATCCGCAGTTTCAGAGCCAGACCAAGGACCGGCTGACATCTCCCGAAGCCGCGCGCCTCGTCGAGAACGCCGTGCGCGATCACTTCGATCATTTTCTTTCCGATCATATGGATCGCGGCAAGGCGCTCCTCGCTTATGTGCTCGATCGCATGGACGAGCGGCTGCGGCGCAAGCAGGAAAAGGACGTCAAGCGCAAGACGGCGACTTCCGCCCGTAAGCTGCGCCTGCCCGGCAAGCTGACCGACTGTTCGGCGGATTCGCCCGAAGGCACCGAAATCTTCATCGTCGAAGGCGACAGCGCCGGCGGTTCCGCGAAACAGGCGCGCGACCGCAAGACGCAGGCCATCCTGCCCATCCGTGGCAAGATTCTCAACGTGGCCTCCGCGACCAGCGCCAAGATTCTGGCCAATCAGGAAATCGCCGATCTTATTCAGGCACTGGGATGCGGCACCCGCAAGGATTGCAACCCCGATCACCTCCGGTACGACCGCATCGTCATCATGACCGACGCCGATGTGGACGGCGCGCATATCGCAACCTTGCTGATGACCTTTTTCTTTCAGGAAATGCCCGAACTCGTGCGCCGGGGTCATCTCTATCTGGCCCAGCCGCCGCTGTATCGCATCGTCTCGGGCGGAAAGAGCCTTTACGCGCGCGATGACGTGCATCGGCTGGAATTGATGGAGAAAGAATTCAAGAACAAGAAGGTTGAGATCAGCCGCTTCAAAGGGCTGGGAGAAATGAACCCGATGCAGCTTCGCGAAACGACCATGGACCCCAAGACGCGGGGTATGATCCGGATTACGCTGCCTCAGGATTATGAGGAACGTGCGGGCGTGCGCGATCTGGTGGATCGCCTGATGGGAACCAACCCCGCGCATCGGTTTGCCTTCATTCAAGAAAACGCTGCCGCCGTCGATGAGGAAGCCATCGACGCATAAGAAAGGGGCGGCCCGGAATGTCCAGACCGCCCACATTCTTCGCCATGCGCCAGTTTTTCAGCCAGCTATCATGACACCTTCGCGACCGTCAGATTAGGCTGCGCCACCGCTGAGATAGCTGACCAGCTCCTCCTTGGTAATCGTACCGTTCTTGTCGGCATCCGCCGTCACGAACGCACCGTCTGCCCAAGCCGTCACTTCGGCAGGTTGAAGCGTCTTGCCCGTAGATTTCATTTCCTGATCCTTCAGGGCAACAACCCACTTGGAAAATTCTGCCTTTTCCAACTGGCCGGACTTGTCGGCGTCATAGGCCGGGAACTCGCTGTCCACGATGGCCGCAACTGTGGTTGCGCCAGCCGCAGGCTGAGCAGGCTGCGCTTCGGTCGTCGTTTGCGCAGGATCTTGCGCAGGTGCAGGTTGTGCCTGAGCCGGTGCGGCAGGCATCGGTGCTGCGGGCGCCGCAGGAGCGGCTGGCATTGGCTGCTGCGCGGGCGTTGCAGTCTGAGCCATGGCAGGCGCTGCAATCAGCAGTGCCGTCGAGCAAAGAAGGGTACGGATCATGTCGTCTCTCCAAATTTTCAAGCGGTCTGGACGCTCCGGCGATGGCGCCGTCTAAGCATCCGACTTGCCCTGAATAAACGGGGCGACGCCTCCCTTCGTTCCACTTCCGGTTGCAATGGAACTTCGACCCATCGCCGGAAATATGCGTTTCGCCCCTGACTCCCGCCCATAGTGGGACGAGCCGTGATCTAAACCTCACAGATTGCCCCTCCTGTTCACGCCTGCTAGGCGGCACGCGACCTCTCCAGACAGGATTCGCCAATGATCCCGCGTTATGCCCGCCCCGAAATGACTGCCATCTGGGAACCGGAAAGCCGTTTCCGTATATGGTTTGAGATTGAGGCGCATGCGACGGAAGCTTTGGCCGATCTGGGCGTAGTGCCCCAATCGGCGGCCAAGGCGCTGTGGGACTGGTGGGCGACCAACCCGACCATCGACGTTGCGGCCATCGACGCTATCGAAGCCGTGACCAAGCACGACGTCATCGCCTTCCTCACCTGGGTGGCGGAAAATGTGGGCGACGAGGCGCGCTTCATGCATCAGGGCATGACCTCCAGCGACGTACTCGACACCTGTCTGGCGGTACAGCTTGCCCGCGCCAGCGACATATTGATCGCTGACATCGACGCCCTGCTGGCCGTCATCAAGCGCCGCGCCTTCGAACATAAGCTGACGCCCACCATCGGCCGCAGCCATGGCATCCATGCCGAACCCGTTACCTTCGGCCTAAAGATGGCCGAAGCCTATGCCGAATTTTCCCGCTGCCGCGCGCGCCTCGTCGCCGCACGCGAGGAAATTGCCACCTGCGCAATCTCCGGCGCGGTCGGCACCTTCGCCAATATCGATCCGAAAGTCGAAGAGCATGTTGCCGCGAAGCTCGGCCTCGCCGTCGAACCCGTCTCGACGCAGGTCATACCCCGCGACCGGCACGCCATGTTCTTTGCTGTGCTGGGCGTGGTTGCGTCTTCCATCGAACGCCTGTCGATCGAAGTGCGCCATCTTCAGCGCACAGAAGTTCTGGAAGCAGAAGAATATTTCTCGCCGGGCCAGAAAGGCTCCTCGGCCATGCCGCACAAGCGCAACCCCGTGCTGACCGAGAACCTGACCGGCCTCGCGCGCATGGTCCGCGCCTACGCTCTGCCCGCTATGGAGAACGTCGCGCTCTGGCATGAGCGCGATATCAGCCACTCCTCGGTCGAACGCTACATCGCCCCCGATGCCACGATCACCCTCGATTTCGCGCTGGGTCGCTTGACCGGAGTCATCGACAAGCTGCTCGTCTACCCTGAGCGGATGATGAAGAATCTCGACAAGATGGGCGGCCTCGTCCACTCGCAGCGCGTGCTGTTGGCACTGACGCAGGCCGGAGTGAGCCGGGAGGACAGCTATCGCTATGTCCAGCGCAACGCCATGAAGGTGTGGGAATCGGACGGCGCGCTTTCGCTGCTCGAATTGCTCAAGGCCGACGCCGATGTTGCCGCTGCGCTGTCGGCGCAGGAGATCGAAGACAAGTTCAATCTCGATTATCACTTCAAGCAGGTCGACACGATCTTCACCCGCGTCTTCGGGCAAGCCTGACCGCTGCGGCGGTAGGGCTGGAACGACCATGCGAAATCCCCTAGACTGCATCGGGCAACAGCAAGAGGGCTTCCGATGCAGTTTCTGAAAACCGCGTTCTGGGTGGTGATCGCCGTCGCTATTGCCTTGTTCTGCAAGGCGAACTGGGCGTCGGTTCCCGTAAAACTCTGGGGCGATCTGGTCGCGGATATCAAGCTGCCGATCCTGATGATGGCAGCGTTCCTGTTGGGCGCGGTGCCCTTGTGGATCGCCTTGCGCGCTACGCGATGGAGCATGCGTAAACGGTTGGAATCGATGGAAAAGGCGCTGGCCAATGCCACAGCCGTACCGCCCCCGCCCCCTGCCCCCATGCTTCCGCCTGAAGACATTACCATAGTACCGAACGCATCATGACCAGCCCGATCTACCTCGCACTCGACACGCCCGACCTGCTCAAGGCGCAGGCCTTGGCGACCAAAGTGCGACGCCATGTCGGCGGACTGAAGCTGGGTCTCGAATTTTTCTGCGCCAACGGTCATCATGGCGTGCACGAAATGGCGAAGATCGGCCTGCCCATCTTCCTCGACCTTAAACTGCATGACATTCCCAACACCGTCGCGAAGGCAGTGCAGGCGCTTCACGTTCTCGAACCGGCGGTCATCACCGTCCATGCCGCGGGTGGCCGCGCGATGCTGGAGAATGCGAAAGCCGCCGCCGGCCTCAACACGAAGGTCGTCGCCGTAACTGTCCTCACCAGCCTCGACGATAGCGACCTCAATGATATCGGCGTCAGTGCCCGCGCAGAGGATCAGGTCGCGCGGCTGGCGGAACTCGCCAAAAGTGCAGGTTGCGACGGCATCGTCTGTTCCGGCGAAGAAGTCGCCATCGCAAAGCGCGCATGGCACGATGGCTATTTCGTCGTCCCCGGCGTCCGCCCCACTGGCGGCGCGATGGGCGACCAAAAGCGCGCCGTTACGCCCCGACAGGCACTGGATCGCGGGGCATCCATGTTGGTCGTGGGCCGCCCGATCACCATGGCGCAGGACCCCGATCTGGCCGCTCGCGAGATCGAAGCAACGCTCTGATATCATCCGTGATGCCCACGAAGGTGGAAATCCATCTCCAGTTGGTATGATGCCCCAACCCGTCTAAACCCGCCCCATGTCCCGAATCGCCACCAAAATCTGCGGCCTTTCCACGCCGGAAACGCTCGATGCTGCCCTGAAAGCCGGGGCCAGCCATGTCGGCTTCGTCTTTTTTCCCAAAAGCCCGCGCCATGTCGATTTCGACCGCGCCGCCGGCCTTACGGCGCGCGTCCCCCCGCATGTCGTTAGTGTAGGCGTCATGGTCGATCCGGACGACGACACCATAACCCAGGCCAAACAGGCCGGCGTCACCGCTATCCAGCTTCACGGCCACGAAACCCCTGAAAGAACCGCCGCGATCCGCGCGCGCTTCGGCCTGCCCCTGTGGAAAGCCATCTCCGTCAAGACCCGCGCCGACCTCGACCAAGGCCGCGCTTATACAGGCGCCGCCGATTTCCTCCTCTATGACGCAAAAACCCCGGATGGTGCATCGCTTCCCGGCGGCATGGGCCTGCGATTCGACTGGACGCTGCTCGTCGGCTTCACCCCGCCGCTCCCCTGGGGCCTGTCAGGCGGCCTCGACCCCGACAATGTGGCCGAAGCAGTCACCGTCACCCGCACCCCTCTTGTGGACGTATCCTCCGGCGTAGAAAGTTCGCCGGGCATCAAGGATGTGGACAAGATCGCTGCCTTCTGCAAAGCGGTTTCCCGATCATGACCCAGCAAACACCCCTCGCTAACAGCTTCCGCGCACAGCCCGACGAGAACGGGCATTTCGGCCAATTCGGCGGACGCTATGTCGCCGAAACGCTGATGCCGCTCGTCCTCGACCTTGACCGCCATTATCGCGCGGCGATGGCCGATCCGAAATTCCATGAGGAATTTGACTGGCTGATGAAGCATTATGTGGGCCGCCCCAGCCCGCTTTATTACGCCGAACGCCTGACCGAAACGCTGCGAGAAAGTGCACCGGAGGGCAAGGGCGCACAAGTCTGGTTCAAGCGCGACGAGCTGAACCACACCGGCGCGCACAAGATCAACAACTGCATCGGCCAGATCCTGCTCGCCAAGCGCATGGGCAAGACGCGGATCATCGCGGAAACTGGCGCAGGCCAGCATGGCGTGGCCACCGCGACCGTCGCTGCGCGCTTTGGCCTCCCTTGCGTCATCTATATGGGTGCCCGCGATATAGAGCGGCAGCAGCCCAATGTGTTCCGCATGAAGCTGCTCGGCGCCGAAGTCGTTGCCGTGCAGAGCGGCGCGCGCACGCTGAAGGACGCCATGAATGAAGCGCTCCGCGATTGGGTCGCCAACGTTCACGACACCTTCTACATCATCGGCACGGCGGCGGGGCCACATCCCTACCCCGAACTCGTCCGCGAATTTCAATCGGTCATTGGCCGTGAAGCCCGCGAACAGATTCAGGAACTGGCCGGACGCCTGCCCGACCTGCTGATCGCAGCCATCGGCGGCGGCTCCAACGCCATCGGCCTCTTCCATCCCTTCCTCGACGATCCCGATGTTGCCATGCTGGGCATCGAAGCGGCCGGTCACGGGATCGAGAGCGGAGAACATGCCGCCAGCCTTGCAGGCGGCACCCCCGGCATCCTCCACGGCAACAAGACCTTCTTGCTGCAGGACGAAGACGGCCAGATCGCCGAGGCACACAGCATTTCCGCCGGTCTGGATTATCCCGGCATCGGCCCGGAGCATAGCTGGCTGAAGGATATCGGCCGCGTGCAATATGAATCGGTGACTGACAAGGAAGCGCTGGAGGGGTTCCAGCTTCTCTGCCGGACCGAAGGGATCATCCCCGCGCTCGAACCCAGCCATGCCATCGCCGCTGTCGCCCGCAAGGCTCGAGAAATGGATCGCGACCAGATCATCATCGCCAATCTGTGCGGTCGCGGGGACAAGGACATCTTTACCGTGGCCGAAGCACTCGGCGTGGATATCTGACATGAACGACCGTCTCTCCACCCGCTTCACCAAATGCCGTGCGGAAGGGCGCGCTGCGCTCATCACCTTCGTTACCGCCGGCGATCCGACACCGGGCGATACCGCTGCGATCCTCGACGCGCTCGTCGCGGGCGGCGCTGACATTATCGAACTGGGCATGCCCTTCACCGACCCGATGGCCGACGGCCAAGCCATCCAGCTTGCCAATTTGCGCAGCCTCGGCGCAGGCACAAAGACCGCAGACATCCTCGCAATCGCCACGGCCTTTCGTGAACGTCACCCTGAAACGCCGCTGATCCTGATGGGATATGCCAACCCGTTGGTTCGACGCGGTGGCGAGTGGTTCGCGACCGCAGCGCGCAACGCCGGTGTCGATGGCGTCATCTGCGTGGATATACCGCCCGAAGAAGACGGCGAACTTGGCCCCGCGCTCCGCAACGCCGGACTGCATCTCGTGCGCCTCGCGACACCGACCACGGATGATGCGCGCTTGCCTACGGTTCTCAATGGCGCCAGCGGCTTCCTCTATTATGTGTCTGTCGCAGGCATAACCGGCAAGCAACAAGCGCAGCAGGCCAGCATCGAAAATGCGGTCGGCAAGCTCAAGGCTGCCACCGATATCCCAATCGCCGTAGGTTTCGGCATCCGCACGCCGGAGCAGGCCGCTGCCATCGGTCGGGTGGCCGATGGTGTGGTCGTGGGTTCGGCGATCATCGACATCGTGGGAACCCATGGCAATCAGTCTGCGGCCTACGTCACAGACTATGTCGCCTCCCTCCGCGCAGCCCTTACCGTCAAAGAGCCTGTCACATGAGCTGGATCAACCGCGTTCGCAACGTCATTCCCTTCATCGCGAAGAAGAATGAAAACACGGACACGCTCTGGCACAAGTGCGGCAATTGCGGTCAGATGATCTTCACGCGGGAGTGGGAAGAGAATCTGTCGGTCTGCCCCAAATGCGATCATCATGGCCGCATCGGTCCAAAGGCGCGCTTCAATCAGTTGCTCGATGCTGGTTTTGTGGTGCTTTCCACGCCCACCGTCCGCGAAGATCCGCTGAAATTCCGCGATTCCAAGAAATATGTCGACCGCATCAAGGCGGCGCGCACCGCAACGGGTGAAACCGACGCGCTGATCAACGCACGGGGCGCCATCGACGGCAGCACTGTCGTACTGGGCATACAGGATTTCGCCTATATGGGCGGTTCCATGGGCATGGGTGTGGGCGCAGCTTTCGTTCAGGGCGTCGAGGAAGCCATCGCCCATCGCGCGCCCTACATCATCTTCACCGCAGCAGGCGGCGCGCGGATGCAAGAGGGTATCCTTTCGCTGATGCAGATGCCGCGCGCTACGGCCGCGATCCAGAAACTTCATGCGGCGGGCCTTCCTTATATCGTCGTGCTGACCGATCCGACCACGGGTGGCGTGACCGCCAGCTATGCGATGCTGGGCGACGTACAGATTGCCGAACCCAATGCCCTCATCGGCTTTGCCGGACAGCGCGTGATCGAAAACACCATTCGCGAAAAACTGCCTGAAGGCTTCCAGCGCGCCGAATATCTGCTCGATCACGGCATGATCGACATGGTCGTGCACCGCCGCGATCTGAAGGCGACGCTTGCCCAGGTGGTCGGCTATCTGACAGCTAAAGAAGCAGCCTAGTTCTTATATTTCTCCTCCCTTGAGAGGCTCGTGAGGCCTAATGCCCGATAACGCGACCTCCACCGATCCCGCCGTACAGGCTCAGCTTGATCGCCTGTGGTCATTGTCGCCCGGTGCCGACATCCTTGGCCTCGAACGCATCACGCAGATATTGGCGCGCCTTGGCGACCCGCACCTGTCCTTGCCGCCGATCTTTCACGTCGCTGGCACCAATGGCAAAGGCTCGACCTGCGCCTTCCTGCGCGCCGCGCTGGAGGCGGATGGCAAGAGCGTCCATGTCTTCACGTCGCCGCATCTGGTCCGCTTCAACGAACGCATCCGCATAAACGGCGCACTCATCACCGACGCGATGCTGGCCGAATATCTGGAATATGTGCTCGACCGATCGGCGGACATCGGCGCCAGTTTCTTCGAAGTGACTACCGCCGTGGCGTTCATGGCCTTTGCACGGCACCCTGCCGACGCCTGCATCATAGAGGTCGGATTGGGCGGACGGCTCGACGCGACCAATGTCCTGACAACGCCCACCGTGTGCGGCATCGCGCAACTCGGCATCGATCATCAGGCTTTCCTCGGAAACAGCCTCGCGGAAATTGCAGCGGAAAAGGCAGGCATCGCCAAAGCGGAAGTCCCGCTGGTGACGGCACGCTATGCCTCATCGATAGAACCCATCATCGCAGGCGTGGCCAACGCCATTCAGGCTCCATGGCTGCCCATGGGATCGGACTGGGATGCGGCGGTCTATCGCGAGCGCTTGCATTATCGCGACGCGCTCGGAAAACTGGACCTGCCGCTGCCCCGCCTCCCCGGCCCGCATCAACCCATGAATGCCGCGCTCGCAATTGCCATGCTGCGTCACCAGCACGCCGTTCCAATCAGCGAATCGGCGCTCAAAGCTGCACCGCTTTGGGCGCAGTGGCCCGCCAGGTTGCAGCGTTTGGACGGCGGCCCGCTCGTCGCACCGCTCCCCACCGGCAGCTCGGTCTGGCTGGACGGGGGGCATAATGCCGACGCCGGCGAAATGCTCGGTGCGTTTTTCAGCGGGCCCAATCTGCCTGACGGGGGCTTGCACCTCATCATCGGCATGCTCTC
This sequence comes from Sphingobium sp. BS19, assembly GCF_027925545.1. Classification (NCBI taxonomy): domain Bacteria; kingdom Pseudomonadati; phylum Pseudomonadota; class Alphaproteobacteria; order Sphingomonadales; family Sphingobiaceae; genus Sphingobium; species Sphingobium sp. BS19. The sequence continues at coordinate 229,048 of NZ_BSEF01000008.1, read as the reverse complement.
GAACAAGGATGTGGACGCCTTTATCGCCCCGCTAAAGGGCAAGGTGGCGCATATCCACGCTCTTCCCGTTCCCGGCCATGAGCATCACGGCGCGGACCGTTTCGAAGCCATCGCTGCACAATGGGACATCGGCTGCACCCCCCATAGCAACGCTGCAGAGGCCGTCGCTGTCATAGCGGCGGAAGGAAAACCGGTGTCCATACTGATCGCAGGTTCGCTCTATCTGGCGGGCGATGTGCTCCGGCGAAACAACCAACTACCGGACTAATCCACCGCCTCTCATTATTGCGATTGACTCGCAATAGCTAATCTATATCGTGGGTGCTGCCGCTACAGGAGACCCCGATCATGTCCCAGATTCCCTCGCGCCCCGCTTCGCTATCCACGCCATCGTCCGCCCCGGCCATAGCAGACAGGCCCATGCCGCATACCAGCGGCAGTCGGCTTTTCCTTTTCGCGATGCGCCGCATGGCGTCGGCAGGCGTCAACGATGCGCACGCCGCAAACGCGCTGCTGGGGAACTTCGGCAAGAGCTATCGGCGCCCGCTGATCCTGATGCGCGCAATGATGCTGGAATTCTCGCGCGTGTCTAACCGCAAAATTCTCGTCGCGCCGTGCTGCTGCCATCGCATGACCGGCGACGAAGCGCGCATGATCCGCGCAATGACGACCTCCCGCAACGATCCTGCAAAGGCCTTTGAAGACTTGTCGACGCTGTTTATGGAAACCGCTGTATTGGGCGCCCTGACATGCGCGCAGGCTGTCGCACAAAGCTATGCAGACCTGGGCTGCCCGATAGACCTCTATGCCGAAGGCTGATCGGGCGCCTCGACGGTGCCCGCCGTCCCCACGCTGGCATCGATCAGACCCGCCCGCATCATCAGCCAGAACAGCAATATCCCCGGCACGGCCAGCGCCGTAGTCAGCAGATAAAAGTCGACATAGCCGAACCGCTCGATCAACGCTCCTGCGCTTGTCCCCGTCAGGAACCGTCCGACAATGCTCGCCGCCGCAGAGATCAACGCATATTGCGCGGCCGTAAAACGCAGATCGCACAAGGCCGAGAAGTAAGCGATCACCGTCACGCCCCCAATGCCGCTCGCGAAATTCTCAAAGCCGATGGCCCCCGCCATCCCCCAATTGCTGTGCCCCGCCGACGCAAGCGCCGCAAAGCTGAAATTGGACACGCCCATCAGGATCAAACTGACCAGCACCGACCGCTTCATCCCCATCCGCGCATAGAGGATGCCGCCCACGAAAATGCCGATCAGATAGGCCCAGAAACCGATACCCACGTCGTAAATGGCGATCTCGTCATTGCTGTACCCCAGATCGTCGAACAACAAACGAAACGTGAGATTGGCGAGCGTATCCCCAATCTTGTGCAGCAGGATGAACAGCAGGACGAGAAACGCGCCTTTCCGCTGAAAAAACTCCACCAGCGGGCCTGCGATAGACTGCCACAACTCGCCCACCGCGCGCTTGGCCGTAGGATCGCGATGCCGCTCTGGCTCACCCATGATAAGCCCGGTCAGCATGGCGGGAAGCGCAAACACCGCGCAGGCGAGATACGCCCCTTCCCACCCGATGCGCGACGCAAGCACCAGCGCCAATGCTCCGGCGGCGACCGATCCGATGCGCCAGCCATATTGCGTCATGCCGGACCCGACACCCAGTTCCTCGGGCTTGAGCAATTCGATGCGATAGGCATCGATCACGATATCGAATGTAGCCCCCGCCGCACCGACCAGCACAGCGGCATAGGCCGTCGCGAGCAGGCTCGCACGCGGATCGACCAGCGCCAGATTGGCGACCGCCGCCATCACCAGCACGCCCGCCAGCAACAACCACGACACGCGCTTGCCCATATGCCCGATCAGCGGCAACCGAACACCATCGACCACCCAGGCCCAAAGCCATTTGAGATTATAGACCAGAAACGCCAGCGTGAACGCGGTCACCGCTTTCTTGTCGATCCCGTCCTGCGCCAGCCGCGTCGTCAGCGTCGCGCCGATCATCGCATAGGGAAAGCCAGAAGACACACCCAGAAAGAAAGCCGCCACAGGCGCAGGCTGCGTATAGGGCCGCACCATTTCCGGCACATTCCTGCGCCAGCCTGTCGTCTCGGTCGTCACTGTCATGGTCGCTGCGGTCCCCGTCTCATTGCGCGAACCCTAGCCAAAAATGGACGGCGCACCACCCCCTATTGCGGCGGATTGTCCCCCACGCTCCGGAACAGGCTCAATCCACCCGGAGATCGCGGCGGCCGTTTCCCGCGGATAAGGGCATCGACAACCTTGATCGCCGCCAGCAAATCTTTTTGGGAATAAGGTTTGGCAAGGCACCCATAAGCCAGATGCCGCGCCTCGCCGGGACAAGCCCCTGTCACGAACAGCACCGGAATATCGCGCTCGGCGGCAACGGCGGCAACCTCCACGCCATTGCGGTCACCGGACAGATTTACGTCGGCAATCACCAGATCGATGGCGTCGCTTTCCATATGCGCAAAGGCCGCATCATAGCTGTCGACTGTCCCCACCACCGTATACCCGGCATGCACCAGAAAATTCTCATTATCGAAGGCAACCAGCGGCTCATCCTCCACCACCAATATGCGATGGATTGCCTGTCGCGCACTCCCAGAGACGCCCTTCCCGAAAAACATTTGCCGTCCCGCCCCATTTCCGTCATCACGCGCGCAGCATTAGCGCGTGTGGTATAACGCCCGGCATCATCCGCAAGTTGCCTGCCGGACCCGCTACACCCTATTAATCTGCCAGCATACTGGCACTGTTTATCCAATTTGTACGCCGGTCAGCCGGTAAGAGGAAATTTAGTCTGCGCCCGCCCAAGAAACCCTTCGCAACTCCCGGCCCTGCTCGCGCCACGCGACGTCCCGTCGTGGGCGCGCGCAAGACCCCGACTGCGGCCAATCCGCACCCCGCCCGCGCGCAGGCCGCGAGCGCAGGAAGCGACGAGCCGCAACGGATCGCCAAGCTACTGGCCCGCGCCGGAGTCGCCTCGCGCCGCGAGATCGAGCGGATGATAGAGGAAGGCCGCGTCTCTCTCAACGGCACAGTGCTGACGACCCCGGCAACGTTGCTCGCCAACCTGCAAGGCGTGACTGTCGACGGCAAGTTCATCGACGCCCCCGAACCGACCCGCCTCTTCCTCTTCCACAAGCCCGCCGGCTTCCTGACGACCGAGCGCGACCCGAAGGGGCGCAAGACCATCTACGACCGGCTGCCCGCCGGTCTGCCGCGTGTCATGCCCATCGGCCGCCTCGACATGAACACCGAAGGGTTGCTCCTCCTCACCACCGATGGCGAGTTCAAGCGGCAGATGGAACTGCCTTCCACCGGCGTAGAGCGCAGCTACCGCGCCCGTGCGCACGGCACCGTCAGTCAGGCACAGCTTGAAGATCTGGCGATGGGGGTAGAAATCGAAGGCGTGCGGTATGGCCGCATCGACGCCAATCTGGAACGCCGCACCGGCACGAACCAGTGGATCGAAATGACGCTGACCGAAGGCAAAAACCGCGAAGTGCGCCGCGTTCTGGAATATCTCGGCGTCGAAGTGAACCGCCTCATCCGTACGCGCTATGGCGTGTTCGAACTGACCGATCTGCCCGTTGGCGAGGTATTCGAAGTGCGCCAGCATGATCTGGCGCAGTTTCGAAAGACGCTCAAGAAATGAGGATCATTGCCGGGCAATGGCGTGGCCGTCCGCTGGTCGCGCCCAAAGGCGAAGTGACTCGCCCCACCGCCGACCGCACGCGCGAAGCCCTCTTCTCGATGCTCACCAGCCGCCTCGGCAGCTTCGAAGCCATAAGCGTCGCGGATCTTTTCGCAGGATCGGGCGCGCTGGGCCTCGAAGCCCTGTCGCGCGGCGCAGCAAGCTGCATCTTCGTCGAACATGACAAGCCAGCCGTAGATGCCCTGCGGGCCAATGCAGAAAAGCTGGGGCTGCGCGCGGACGTCCGCCAGACATCGGCGCTGGCCTTGGGCAGCGCGCCTGTGCCGCTCGACCTCATTCTGATGGACCCACCCTACGGCACCGGTGCCGGTGCCGTGGCCCTCGACAAATTATCGCGCCTCGGCTGGATCGGCCCAGCGACCTGGGTCAGCATCGAAACCGACAAGCGCGAAACGATCGACGTAAAGGGCTTCGAAGCGGAAACTGTCCGCGACATCGGCAAAGCCCGTATCCATTTGCTCAGGATGACCGGCGCCTGACGCAAAAAGAAAAGGCCGGATCAACGATCCGACCTCTTCCTCCCTCGTGACCCATAAAAGGGTCAGCAAACTTTAGCGCTTGCGCTTCATTTTCCGCGCTTCCGATGGGTTCATACAACTGTCCGTCACAGTCTTGCTGCACATCGGATAATCTGTCTTCGGCGCGGGCGCTGCTTCGGCGGGCATGGGTGCTCGGCCAGCCTGCGCTCCTGGAGGTGCCGGCGGCGTCGGTGCCATCATACCACCATTGGGCTGTGGCGCGCTTTCCGTTCCACCTGCGTTGGGATCGGCGGGCGGCATCTGGCCGCTCTGCGGCATTTGCTGCGCGCTCATATCGTTTGGCGGAGGCGGCGGCATCGGGGCATCGGGCGCTCCGGCCGGCGGCGGCGGCGGTGCCATCTGACCGGCTTCCTGCGCCATGGCGGGGGCAGCAATGGCCAGAGCAGCGGCGCTTATAAGCATCGAGAGTTTCATGGAGATCATCCTCTGTCGTTATATTCGGTAGGCGCTCAACCGGAGTGCCGCCTGCCCGTTCCCCTTCGCGCCGTGAATCGCGACCGACCGTGCTTCGCGTGACGCGAATGGATAATGCGCCTTTATCCTTGCTCCTGTGGGCGACGTTCCCTAATTGTTCGATCATGTCTCTCCCCATTTCCGATACGCCGTCTCCGAACGATCCGCCTTATCTGCGCGGCCTCAACGCCCCCCAGCGTGAGGCGGTACTTACCACCGAAGGCCCGCTACTCGTGTTGGCGGGCGCTGGCACAGGCAAGACGGCAGCGCTGACCGCACGCCTCGCGCACCTCATCGCCACCCGCCGCGCCTATCCTTCGGAAATCCTCGCCGTCACCTTCACCAATAAGGCGGCTCGTGAAATGAAGGAGCGCGTCGCGCGCATGATGGGCGGCCCAGAGGGTCAGATGGAGGGTCTGCCGTGGCTCGGCACTTTCCACGCCATCGGCGCAAAGATGCTGCGCCGCCATGCTGAACTGGTCGGCCTGCAAAGCAACTTCACCATCCTCGATACCGACGATCAGCTCCGGCTGATGAAGCAACTGATTCAGGCCGAAGGGATCGACGAAAAGCGCTGGCCCGCACGGCAACTCGGCGGTCTGATCGACCGATGGAAGAACAAGGGGCTGACCCCGCAGGACATCGATGCAGGCGAGAGCGAAGCCTATGCCAATGGCAAGGGCCAGCAACTCTACGCTGCCTATCAGGCGCGGCTGCTCGCGCTCAACGCCTGCGACTTCGGCGACCTGCTGCTCCACGTCCTGACCCTGCTGAAAAAGGATCGCGAGATACTCGCCCAGTATCAACAGCGCTTCCGCTACATCATGGTGGACGAATATCAGGACACCAACTCCAGCCAGTATCTCTGGCTTCGCCTGCTGGCGCAGGAGCGCAAGAATATCTGCTGCGTGGGCGATGACGACCAGAGCATCTATAGCTGGCGCGGCGCGCAAGTGGAAAACATCCTGAAGTTCGAAAAGGATTTCCCCGGCGCGAAAATCGTCAAGCTGGAACAGAATTACCGCTCCACCCCGCACATCCTCGCCGCCGCATCGGGCGTCATCGCGGAAAATGGCGGACGGCTCGGCAAGACGCTCTGGACCGACGAAGCCGAAGGCGAAAAGGTGCAGGTGCTCGGCATCTGGGACGGCCCGGAAGAGGCGCGCCGCGTCGGCGACGAAATCGAAAACCATCAGCGCGCGGGCGGCGCGCTGGACGATGTCGCCATCCTCGTCCGCGCCCAGCATCAGACGCGCGAATTCGAAGACCGCTTCATTCAGATCGGGATGCCGTACAAGATCGTGGGTGGCTTCCGCTTCTACGAACGCGCCGAAATCCGCGATGCGCTCGCATACCTCCGCCTCGTCAACCAGCCCGCCGACGATCTCGCCTTCGAACGCATCGTCAACGTTCCCAAGCGAGGCCTGGGCGACAAGGCCGTCGAGAAACTCCACCGCCTCGCCCGTGCCGAAGGCGCACCGCTCACCATCGCCGCTGCCCGCATCCTCGACACCGACGAACTGACCCCACAGGCCCGCCGCGCGCTCGGCAATTTCGTCGGCGATCTCGCCCGCTGGCGCGACAAGGCAACCCAGCTCCCGCACCCAGAACTTGCGCGCCAGATCCTCGACGAAAGCGGCTACACCGCCGCGCTACAGGCCGAACGCTCGACCGAAGCGGCCGGACGCCTCGAAAACCTCACCGAACTCGTCCGCGCGATGGAAGAATATGAAACGCTCGGCGCGTTCCTCGAACATGTCAGCCTCGTCATGGACAATGAGGCCCAGGCGGACAGTCAGAAGGTCACCATCATGACCATCCACGCCGCCAAGGGACTGGAATATGACACAGTCTTCCTGGTCGGCTGGGAAGAAGGCATTTTCCCCTCGCAACGCGCGCTCGACGAAGGCGGCCTCGCGTCGCTGGAGGAGGAACGCCGCCTTGCCTACGTCGCAATCACCCGCGCGCGGCGCAAATGCGTCATTCTCCACGCCGCCAACCGTCGCATCTATGGCCAGTGGACCAGCTCGATACCCAGCCGCTTCGTCGGCGAATTGCCAAAGGCGCACATCGCTGAGGAAAGCAGCATGACCGGCGGCGCGTCCCTATGGCGCGCCAACTGGTCGGAACGCGACGATCCCTTCTCCGACGTCGTGCGTGGCACAGGGCGCGGCCCCGGCTGGCAACGCGCATCGACTGGCGGCCAGTTCACCCGCGAACCCACTCGGCTAGTGGAGGCACGCGCCTCCGCCGTTTCCATCGGCAACAAGGGCCGCAGCGACATGGAAGTCGGCCTGCGCGTGTTCCACCAGAAATTCGGCTATGGCACCGTTGCAGAGATTGAAGGCAACAAGCTGGAAATCGATTTCGAAACTGCCGGGCGCAAGCGCGTGATGGACAGTTTCGTCAGCCTAAGCTGACCCCGTTCAGTCCAGCTCGTCGAACAGGGAGATGTTCTTCGTCCCCGCCATGCGCGCAGCGTTGATCCGGGTCTGCTCGGTATAGCCCAGCGCCTTGCGCTCTTCCGGGCTTTTGGTGTCGTAATTCTGCTCCAGCGTCTTGCCATAGCTGGCCAGCGTAGCGACCGACATGCCGCTGGACAAAGCCGTGGTCAGCACGTCCCGCTCCCGCCCCTTCAGTGCCGCGCGCGCCGCTGCCTGTTCTTCCTGCGAAAACTGATGCCCTTCGTTAAGAACAATGGACGCAAGGCCACGACCGGAAATCTTCGCAAAGTCGGGCGATGTGTTGCCTGCCTTATACTGGCTGTTCAATATGGCCCGCATCTCTTTGGCCAGCACGCCAAAATTCTTGGTCTGATCGGCCTTGTTCGCCTGCGCCAGCGTGGCGGCGGGCGATATCTGCACATCGCCTGTCGATGGCTTGGATTTGGCGTCCGCTTTTTCCTGGGCAGCTTGCGCCAGAACAAGGCGCGCTTGCGCCGCAGAAATAACGCTGTTGCCCGTGGCGGACGATGATCCGCTTGTGAACGTAGAGAGGATCGAAATCAGCGACATAAGCACCTTCGCAATTACACAGCGCCAAAGGTAAACAGACAGCGTTAACGATCTCTTACGATTGCCGCCTTTTCCGCCCGCAACTTTTCCTTACCTCCGCCGCCGCGCCTCGCTAGAACGCGGACGATGGAAAGCACGCCAAACGCCACGCTACTCGCCAGCGGCCTGACTGCCTTGCGCAGCGGCGATTTCGTCACAGCCAGACGGCATTTTGAAGCCATGTCCCCGCCGTCATGGCTACCGCTTGCGCAAGCCTGCAACCGTATGGGCGATAGCGAAGGCGAAGAAGCCGCGCTGAAAGGGCAACTGGCCGCTGACGCGCGGAACCTCCCGGCCCTGCTGGCAATGGCCGTCTTGAAGGAACGCACGCAGGACCATCGCGCCGCGACATCCTTCTACCGCACGGCCATCGCGCAGGCGTCGGTGATGGAGGTGCCGGCCGCCCTCCACCCGCTGCTCGACCGCGGGCAGGCCTTCCTGATGGAAGCCAACGCCGCCTTTGAAAGCCACCTGCGCAACAGCTTGTCGGCAGCGGGCCTTGCCCAGAAAAGTGCCAGGATCGCGCAGTCGATCGATCTTCTGACCGGCAAGACCACCCTCTACCAACAGCAACCCAGCATGTTCTACTTCCCCGGCCTGCCCCAGCGCCAGTTCTACGAGCGTGCAGAGTTCGACTGGCTTGCCGAAGTCGAAGCGGCAACGACCGACATGCAGTCCGAACTGCGCGATGTTCTTGCCGATGGACAGGATTTCCGACCCTATGTCGAAACCGCGCCGGATCGCCCGGCACCCAACAACCCTCTGCGGGACGATCCGGCATGGGGCGCCCATTATTTCTGGAAGAATGGCACGCACGTAACTGAAAATACAGCCCGCGCTCCGGCGACGATGGCCGCTCTGACCGCTGCCCCACTTCCGCATATCGGGGGCCGCTCGCCCATGGCCTTATGGTCGCTGCTTAAACCCGGCACGCATATCGCACCCCATTACGGGATGCTGAACACGCGGCTCATTTGCCACATCCCGCTGATCGTTCCGCCCGATTGCGCACTGCGCGTCGGGAACGAAACGCGCTCGTGGGAACCGGGCAAGGCGTTGATCTTCGATGACAGCATAGAACATGAAGCCTGGAACCGCAGCGCCGATACCCGCGTCATCCTGCTTTTCGAAATATGGCGCCCTGAAATCACCGAAGAAGAACGCGCGGCGCTGGTACATTTATTCGAAGCCATAGACGCCTATGGACCGCAGGATGCAGAATCAGGCGGACCGTTGTAACGCGCCGCTACGGACAGAGCGGCGCATTGCTCCGATCCCGAGCGGCCCGGGCGCTGCTCACACCGCTGGCCAATCTGGGCAGATCGACGCCTTCGACAGTGCCTTTCCCGGCGCACATATCGGCGCACTTCATGTCCATCACGCCCGGCATGACCACACGGTCGCCGTCATATTGCGCCACCGCTATGCAGCGCGCGCCACGCGAGAAATTGAGGATCAGCTTGTCATTTGTGCGCCGGGCAGTCCCGCTCCCGGCGCAATATTCGTTCGCCCCAAGCTGCACTTCCAATCCAAAGCGATACGCATTGGCCTTGCCCGGAACGATGCAGAGCGAATCCTTGCCCATGTCGCTGCGGCGCTGAAACAATCCGACCGGTGGTATCTTCGTCGCGTCGGCCACCACGCCGGTTTCTATGCCCGCGCGTTCCAGCCCCGCAATGGCCGGGTTGTCCCCGGCGGGCAGGTCCTTCGACTGACAGCCGCATAGCAACATCGCGACGATCAGTACCGCTCCCCTAATCATCGACCCTTTCCAGGCCCGCAGCGGTTACCCGACGATAAAAGCAACTCACTTCCCCCGTATGGCATGCCGGACCCGCGGGGCGCGCGATTATCCATATGGCATCCTGATCGCAATCGATGCGAATATCCTCGACCGACAGGATATGCCCGGACGTCTCGCCCTTCTTCCAAAGCCGGTTGCGGCTGCGGGACCAGAAATGCGCGACGCCTGTATCGATGGTCAAACTCAGTGCTTCGGCATTCATATGCGCGAGCATCAGGACCTTGCCATCGGCGGCGTCGGTCACCACCGCCGTTATCAGGCCATCGGGTCCATATTTCGGATCGAGGATCAGGCCGGTTTCCCGCACCTTAGAAGGATTGCTGTTCATGCGACGCATATAGAATGGGCCGCGATATTTGCGAAAGAAGATTATTGCAGCGTCACGACACCGTCACCTGCCTTACGCTGCAACTGCACACCGTCGCAGTCGGTCGCACCGCATGTGCAGGCCTCAATCGCATAGCGTACGCCGCACAGGATCAGAGTGTCGGCATCGAAGGAATAGTTCGCTATTCCAGCACGTTCTATCTTTTCCTGAACTCTGGTCTTCAGCGACATGCCACGTCTTCCCTGCGAGTCGAGCCTTCGGCACGACACCGATAATTTTTATGCTGCACCGCACAAAGTCAACACGCATGAATTGATCCAGTTCCATCGCAATGTTCAATTTTGGGTCGAGATCGGTCAGCGAATGCGACACTGTCTTGCAGCAGCCGATATCCGCACCATATCCGCGATATGAGCGACAATCAGAACAGCATGCCGACATGGCATGGCACGACCATCTTATCCGTGCGCAGAAACGGCCACGTCATCGTCGTTGGCGATGGGCAGGTCAGCATGGGGCAAACCGTCATGAAGCCGAACGCCCGCAAGGTCCGCCGCCTGCATGACGGCTCCGTCATAGGCGGCTTTGCAGGCGCAACTGCGGACGCCTTCACCCTCTTCGAACGGCTTGAATCCAAGCTTGAGCGCCATAACGGCCAGTTGATGCGCGCTGCCGTCGAACTCGCGAAGGATTGGCGGACCGATAAATATCTGCGCAATCTCGAAGCCATGATGATCGTGGCGGACAAGGACGTAACGCTGATCCTGACCGGCAATGGCGACGTGCTGGAACCCGTCGGTGGCGTGGCAGCCATCGGATCGGGTGGCAACTTCGCCCTGGCCGCAGCCCGCGCGCTGGTAGACTATGAAGCCGACGCCGAGACGCTTGGCCGCAAGGCCATGGCTATCGCCGCCGATCTGTGCGTCTACACCAACGATCAATTGACCTTGGAAACGTTGGTCAGCGCCACGTAAATCTCCCTCCTTCAGAGAGCGCGAGACCAAATATGCTCGTGCGCCCTTCCCCCTTCCGTCACAGGACGGCAGAAAGACAGACATGAACGACGCCCTTACCCCTAAAGCCATTGTCGCTGCGCTCGACGCGCACATCATCGGACAGACTGACGCCAAGCGCGCGGTTGCCGTTGCCCTGCGCAACCGTTGGCGCCGCCAAAAGCTCGACGCTGCCCTTCGCGACGAAGTAACGCCGAAGAATATCCTGATGATCGGCCCCACAGGCTGCGGCAAGACCGAAATCAGCCGTCGTCTTGCCAAGCTGGCCGACGCGCCGTTCGTGAAGGTGGAAGCCACCAAGTTCACCGAAGTCGGCTATGTCGGGCGCGACGTCGAGCAGATCGCGCGCGACCTTGTCGAAGAAGCTGTCCGTCTGGAGCGGGATCGCCGCCGCGAGTCCGTTCGCGAAGCCGCATCCGAAGCCGCCATGGGCCGCTTGCTCGATGCACTCACGGGGAAGGAAGCCAGCGAAGCCACGCGCCTGTCGTACCGCTCGCGGATCGAAGCCAATCAGATGAACGAGGCCGAGGTCGAAGTCGAAGTCTCTGACGCCCCCTCCATGCCGATGGAAATTCCGGGCATGGGCGGTCAGGTCGGCATGATCAACCTTTCCGACATGATGAGCAAAGCCTTTGGCCAACAACAGAAAAAGCGCCGCAAGATGCGCGTGCCCGAAGCATGGGACAAGCTGGTCGAGGAAGAACAGGACAAACGTCTGGATCAGGACGATGTCGCGCGTGTGGCGCTCAGCAATGCCGAGCAGAACGGGATCGTTTTCCTCGATGAGATCGACAAGATCGCGGTCAGCGACGTGCGCGGCGGCTCGGTCAGTCGCGAAGGCGTTCAGCGCGACCTGCTGCCGCTGATCGAAGGCACCACCGTCGCCACCAAATACGGTCCGCTCAAGACCGACCACATCCTTTTCATCGCGTCAGGCGCCTTTCACGTCGCCAAGCCGAGCGACTTGCTGCCCGAACTACAGGGCCGCTTGCCGATCCGTGTCGAACTGAAAGCACTGACGGAAGACGACTTTGTCGCGATCCTTTCCGACACCAAGGCGTCGCTTGCCGAGCAGTATAAAGCCCTGCTGGCGACCGAAGGCCTGACCATCGACCTGACCCCCGAAGGCATCCGCGCCGTGGCGAAAATCGCCGCCGAAGTGAATGAGCAGATCGAGAACATCGGCGCACGCCGCCTTCAGACCGTGATGGAAAAACTGTTGGAAGAAGTCAGCTTCGATGCGGAAGATCGCGTTGGGCAAACCTTGGTGGTCGATGCCGACTATGTGGCGAAGCAACTCAACTCAATCGCCCGCGACACCGACTTGAGCAAGTATATTCTATAATAATATCAATATGTTATAGAATGGTAGTTTCAAAATCTGCTTTTCACGTGTCGACTTATTTTTCGGTAAAGGCACCTCGCCGACCGTTGAAACACATTTTTACGTGTCGACTTATTTGGGCGCACGACGCGTGAATCCCGCTTTTACGTGTCGGGTTATTGACGTCCAGCGGGGTTCTGCAGGCGGATCGACCGGAGCAAATCCGGTCGATCCGCCACAGCTTATTTGCCCGCCTGCACCCCTTCGGGAAGTGCGACCGCCGACCAGCTCTTATCTGCGACCAGATACTTCTTGGCCAAAGCCTGCAAATCGGCGGACGTCACCGTCAGCAAGTCCCTGCCCATATTATTCACCACATCGACATAACGCGGATCGCGCGCCGCCCCGGCGGTCTGCTGCATCCAGAAAGCGTTGCCGGTACTGGCCCGCGACAACAACTGCCGCATAGGCGCCACCGCCCGCTGCAGTTCATCGTCGCTGACTGGCTTAGCCGCCAGATCGGCTGCCGTATCCTTGATCAGTTGGAAGAAGTAGCCGACCTTCTCCGGCTTCACCTGACTATTCACCAGAATATAGCCGCCGCTCTCCGACGAAAATGGCCAGTTGTTCTGGACATTCGGCGAGTAGGCCGCGCCATCGGTTGACCGCAGCTTCTCGAACAGTCGATCGTTGAAAATCTGCGTCAATATCTCAAGCTGCCGCGCTTCCTTCGATCCGGCAAAGCCGCCCGCCGTGGGCCACGCCATCACAGCAGCAGCCTGATCCTTGTCGCCGCGGTGACGCAACACGACCGGGGTAGCGACATGCGCCGGAAAGCGCATCTGCCGATTGGCGGCAGGCACCGGCTTATCCGGTCGCGCAGGCAAAGCCCCGAAAGTAGCAGCAACCTGCGCAATCGCATCGTCCGCTTTCACCTGTCCGAAAATCTGGACCTCGATAGGCCCGGAAGCCAGAATAGGCTCCCAGGTGGCGCGAAATGCCTGCGGCGTCAGAGCAGCAATCTCTGCCCTATCCGGCGTCCGGTAACGCACGTCCTTTGCGTGGATCAGCCAGTTGAGATCGCGGCTCAACACCGCATCCGCCGATGTGGAAAGCGTATCGTACGCGGCCGTCATGCCGGCCTTGACCCGGGCAATCGGCGCGGGATCCCATCCCGGATACGCCAGCTTGGTGGCAAACAGCTTCAACTGGTCGGCATAATCCGCCGGACGGGTAACTGCGGCCATGGCGAAGGCGTCATCGTCGACGGAAAAGTCGAAACCCAGTCGACGCCCGTTGGTCAGTTCATCCAGATCCCTCTGCCCCAGCTTGCCAATCCCCCCGGCAACCAGCGCATAGCTCGCCGCCCAACTGGGAACTGCCTTGGTGGGAGAAAAGGCCTGCTGTCCATGCCCGAAGCGGACATTGATGCGGACCTTCTCCGTCTCGGCATTATTGGCAAACAATGTCAGCTTCACGCCGTTGGCGAAGGTGACGGTCTCAATCCCCAATACGCCCAGCGGCGTGCGCGAAACCACCGCGCCCGGCGCGCCTAGCTTGGGCAGGTCCGCCATCGTCACGGCCTTGTCCGCCAACCGAACACCCGTCGCGGCTGTCACCGGCGTCTTGAGTGCTGCAGTGAGTTTCGCCTGTGCATCGGGTTGCGCCGTTGGCAGCATCAGCAAAGCGCGGGTAACATCGGCAGTGAACAAGCGGCGTGTCGACTGAAGCAACTTGTCAGGCGTCATCGCTGCCTTGCCACCACGGAATATGTCGAGCGCCGCTTGCGGACTGACGGTCGTCTCGCGAATATCGACGGCGTTCACCAGATCCCACGCCTGTTTCGATCCGGCCTCCGTATCGGAATTCTCGACCTGTATCGCCAGCGCAGTATCGAACTGCGCATATTCGCGCGCAATCTCCGCCTGCGTGGGCGGTGTCGTCTTGGCATCTTCTATGACAGCGCGCACATCCATCAACGCTTTGGCCCAATCCGCCCCTACCGGCATAATGCTGATGAAAGTGCCATCCACCGAGCGCGAAACGTCTTGTTGCTCCACATTGGCCTGCAGGAAACTACCCCCGCTACGGGCCGCTTGCTCCAGTCGGCGATTGATGATCTGTAGCGCCAGCGCGTCTGTCAGCTTGTCCTGATTGTAGATGATCGTATCCGCCCGAGGCCGCCAAGGCCGCAAAAACGCGTAGCTCAACCCGGTCGGCACGCCTGCCTCGACAATCACCCCCGCCGCCGGCTTTGCTGGATTGGGATCACCGAAGTCCGGAACGCTTTCCGCGGCACCGGCGGCTTTCCAGGGCGTGAAATATTTCGCAATCAGTGCTTCGGCGGTTGCGGGGTCAATGTCGCCAGCAATAGAAATCACAGCATTTTCGGGTCGATACCAACGCTGATGGAAAGCCTCCATCCGCGCAGCGGTCGCAGCATTCAGAGTAGCATTCGTCCCAATAGGTGAGCGCGTTTCCATCCGCTGACCGGCGAACAGAAATGCGCGGGTCGCGTCGCTGACACGGCTCCCCGGCCCCTCGCCTTCCCGCTTCTCCGCCAGAACGACGGACCGCTCGGCGGTTACCGCGCCATCGACAATGTTCGGATCGGTCATCATGCCCGAGAGGATCTTCATGCTCTCGTCCAAACCCTGCGGCGTGGCCTGCGGCAGATCGAGAGCATAGGTTGTGCCGGTCGGCGTAGTCTGCGCGTTACTGTCGCTGCCGAAGGTGACACCAAGGCGCTGCCAGATCCGCTTGGACTCACCATCCGGCACATATTTCGACCCACGAAACGTCAGATGCTCCATGAAATGCGCGAAGCCCAACTCGTCGGGCTTCTCCATCAGCGATCCCGCATCGATCCGCAGGCGAATGGCAACCTGACCTGGCGGTACACCATTGCGCCGGACGGCGTAGCGAACGCCGTTAGGAAGCGCACCGAAATGCCATTCTGGATCGATTGGCACATCGCTGTTTTCATAAAGCCAGGGGCGCTTTTGTGCGACATCGGTGCTGGGCAGCGCCGTGGTGGATACAGCCTCCTTCGCCTGAACCGATATGGGACTGGCCGTCAGCAGGAATGCGATAACGGAAAGCGAAGTGGCTGCGCGCCGGAAGGGAATTGTCATATGGCGACAGCCTAGCGCCATTTTTATGAATGGCCACTGACAAAGCGGCAGCACGGTTCGCGCATGACATAAAAACGCCCGCCCTTGGACAACCAAGAGCGGGCGTTTTTATAAAATATAAGAGGAATTACCGTCCAGCGACCCGCTGAACCGCACCCTTATGTGCGCCTACGCCATTGCGGTTGCGCGGACGGAAGGGACGCTTCGCTGGTGCCGCGCCGTCGCCTGCCGCTCCATCGCGACCGCGATGTGCGCGATCGGGATTGCCCCGACCGGGACCGCCGCGACCATTGCCACCTTCGCTGCCCTTTTTGGGCGGCGCCGCCTTCGGCAGGTTGCGAACCGCTTCTGCAAAGTTTTCCGGAAGCACCTGCAACTCACAACGTACGCGGGTCACCTTTTCGATGGCCTTGAGATACTGCCGCTCGTCATCCGCCACGAAGCTGATGGCAATGCCTTCCGCTCCGGCACGCGCCGTACGGCCGATGCGGTGCACATATTGTTCTGCCACGTTCGGCAGTTCAAAGTTGATGACATGGCTGACACCGGAAACGTCAATGCCGCGCGCGGCGATGTCGGTTGCGACCAGCAACTTCACTTGCCCCGCACGAAATGCCTGCAAAGCGGCGGTACGCTGCCCCTGGCTCTTGTTACCATGAATAGCGGCAGCGGGGATGCCCGCACCTTCCAGAAAACGCACCACCCGGTCCGCGCCATGCTTGGTGCGCGTAAAGATGAGCGCACGCTCGATTGGCTCGTTCTTGACTGTGATGGTCAGCAACGCCTGCTTTTCGGCCTGATTCACATATGTCGCATATTGCTTCACACGTTCGGCAGTCGTTGACTGCGGCGCGACAGAGACATGCACCGGATCGACAAGGAACTGGCTGCCCAGATCGGCAATGGTTTTAGGCATAGTGGCAGAGAAGAACAGGCTCTGGCGCTGCTTGGGGAGCATCTTGTCGATGCGCTTGAGCGGCTGAATAAAGCCCAGATCCATCATCTGATCGGCTTCATCGAGAACGAAGATTTCTACATGCCCAAGGCTCAGTGCGCGCTGTTCGATGAGGTCCAGCAGACGGCCCGGCGTGGCAACAAGAATATCGACACCGCCGCGAAGCTGATTGATCTGCTTGTTGATGGGGACGCCCCCGAAGACAGTTGTAACTGAGAGCTTCATGAAGCGTGCATAGTCGCGAAAGCTGTCCGCAATCTGCGCGGCCAGTTCGCGCGTCGGCGACAGGACGAGCATGCGACAGCCCTTTTGGGGCGTCAGCTTCGGATTGTTATGAAAGTAATCCAGGCTGGGAAGCGCAAACGCTGCGGTCTTGCCGGTTCCTGTCTGGGCGATACCGCACAAATCGCGGCCTTCCATCAAAGCAGGAATAGCCTGCGCTTGGATCGGCGTCGGCACTTCATAATTCTTCGCAGCAAGCGCTTGCAGGATCGGCTCAGCAAGGCCGAGTTCTTTAAATGTAGTCAAAGTTAAATACTCACAATGGAGCGTTGCGCCGAAACGATTGCAAGACGCAATCGCGGCACAAGGCGGGTTACGAAACGACCCGCGTGAAAAGGGAAGCCTCAAGCAAAGCGCAGGTCATTGGCCGGTCCAGTCATCCACGCGGCTCTGCCAGGCGGATATAAGGACGATCACGCTACCAATCGCTACGGGGCCGAAATGGCCCGGATGCTGCGCTGCGGAGGTCTTTAGGTGTGATCGATTAAAAAAGCAACAATTTTAAGTCTTGAGAAGCCACCCACTTTCCCGACTGTCAGGAAAGTGGGTGGCAGATCGCCTTATAGTGTAACCTCGGCGTGCTTCCCCTTCATCTCGGAACGGATGTCGCCGCCGATCAGCATTTTGAAAACGCCTTTGAGGGACATGTCGGCCAACCATATTTCGGCGTCCCCCAGATCAAAACGGAGCATCAATAAATTGGGGTCCTCCCGCCCGCCCTCATACCAGGCGGCCACTTCGTTGGACCAATGCGCGTCCACTACGGCCTGATCGGTCTCCTCAACCAAAGTGCCCGAAATGCACGCAAACAGATGATGATCCTTGCCAGCAAACTGGGCCATTGCTGCGCCACCGGCTGCCAGCCTGTTATCTCGCGACGTGTAGAACCAGAATGCATGATTAGCATCCTTGTCCAGTTGCGCAGTCATAGGGATGCTATGCCCCGGAGCATTGTCCAGCCCCACCATTAGAAAGGGACTGTCGGAAAGCTCCTTCCAAAACCGATCCTTGATATCATGCTCCTGGGTCATTCCAACGCTCCTTTGGTGAAGTTCATTGGGGTAAAGCGCCCAAGGCCAAAGCGGGTTCCTTGTGAGGCACCAAACAAAAGCTTGCTTGATCTGCGTCAGCTAACACCCCAAATGACACATATGTTGATCGAGACCGAAACTACCCCGAACCCCGCCACTCTCAAATTCCTGCCAGGCCAGGCAGTAATGGCGTCAGGCACACGCGATTTCGCTACTGAAGAGGAAGCGGCTGCGTCACCTCTTGCAGAGACGCTCTTTTCACTGGGCGACGTAACCGGCGTATTTTTTGGCTATGATTTCGTCTCGGTAACGTTGAGCGCCGGCGTCGATTGGTCGGACGTTAAACCAGACGTAATCGCCATTCTCCTTGATCACTTCTCCGGCAATATGCCGCTATTCCACTCTGGAAGCGCGTCGGGGATATTCGTTCCTGACGACGAGGCATTCGAAGATGATCCAGCCGATGCCGAAATCGTTGCCCAGATCAGAGAATTGATCGAAACGCGCGTCCGCCCCGCTGTCGCAAACGACGGCGGTGACATCGTGTACCGTGGCTTCGACAAGGGTAAGGTCTTTTTGAAGATGCAGGGCGCTTGCGCTGGCTGTCCGTCCTCTTCTGCGACTTTGAAACAAGGCATAGAGTCCTTGCTAAAGCACTATGTGCCTGAGGTAACCGAAGTTCGCGCCGTTTAGACATCCTTTCGAAATAAATCTCATTGCTATCTGGAGTTTACGACATGGCTGACGCTCTGCCGCAGAATGCCCTTGATCAGATTTTCGTAAAGGCACGGTCCTACAACGGCTACCTCGACAAGCCTGTTGCGGAAGCGGACCTGCATGCGATTTGGGATCTTATGAAATGGGGACCCACTTCAGCAAACCAGTTGCCCGCGCGGCTGATATGGTGCGTATCGCAGGAATCGAAGGATAAGCTTGCGGCACTGTCGTCGGGAACGAATGCCGAGAAGATAAGCAAGGCGCCGGTGACGGCTATCATCGGTATGGACGAAAATTTTCACGAATTTTTGCCAGAGCTTTTCCCGCCAGCAGACGCGAAGTCCTGGTTCGACGGAAACGAAGAACTGCGGAAGATCAGCGCCTTCCGCAATAGCACACTGCAAGGGGCATACTTCATTGTTGCCGCGCGTGCGCTTGGGCTCGATACCGGACCGATGTCGGGGTTTGACAATGCTGCCGTCGATGCGGCCTTCTTCGCGGATACGCCCAGTGTGAAGTCCAACTTTATCTCGACCCTTGGCTATGGCGATCCCGCCACGATTTTCGAACGTCTGCCACGTCCCGAATTTGGAAAATTCAACTGTATAGACTAGCGCCTGCGGGAGTAGTCTTTCGGGGTTGGGAATGCGCACTTTAGTTATCGATACGGCAACGCTGGCGTTGTCACTGGCATTGTTCGACGATGCCGCGTGCGTCGCCGAAGCGAGTACGCGCGTGGGGCGCGGCCACGCGGAGCGCCTGCTGCCGGCTATTGCCGCCTTACCCAACGGAGGGCTGGCCGACACAATAGCTGTGGATGTCGGGCCAGGCAGCTTCACCGGTGTCCGCATTGGCGTCGCCGCAGCGCGCGCTTTGGCATTTGCTTGGGGCGTACCGCTCAACGGATACAGTTCGCTGTCATTGATAGCAGCGACAGTGAAGCAGCAGTTTTCGCCAGAAGGCGCTTTCCCCGTCGTCATTACGGGCGGTCATGGCGAGCTATTCTGGCAAATGTTTGCCCCCGATACGGCGTGTGCCACCACGCCATTGCGATCTACGGCGATTTCCGCATTGGCAGTCACGCTGACTAACGCAGTGGTCTATGGCAGTGGCTCAACGGCGCTGGTCGACGCCCGCGGCTTTGGCGATGCAATCGATGTGGAAATCGACACGGCCCATTACGCATTTATGAATTCGATAGACCGGACCCTGCCCGCGACGCCTCTCTACGGTCGTGGCGCAGATGCCATGCCAATGGCCGGGATGGCGGCGTTAGCATGATCCACGGGCTTGTTCTACAACGGCACGAAAAGGCCGATCGGAATGCGCAGGCCGCCGCGATGACCATCATGACGCGCGCGTTCAATCCTGTTTTTGGTGAAGCGTGGACCGCGTCTCAACTCGCTGGGATGGTGGCACTACCGGGCACTTGGCTGACATTGGCGCGACTTGACGCTGCAACGCTTGGATTTGCGCTGGTACGCGCGATACTCGATGAGTCCGAGTTGCTTCTGTTGGCCGTAGACCCTGGGTGGAGCGGCCGTTCCATTGGGACTGCATTGCTTCGGGACTGCCTGACCGCTGCACGATTTCGCGGCATACTCACGATGCATTTGGAAGTGCGATCAACCAATGACGCAATTCATCTCTACAAAAACATTGGCTTTAACCATATAAATACTCGTCCTAATTACTATCATGGCAGTGACGGTCAGGTTCGTGACGCTTTGACTTTCCGTATTGATCTTTAGCGCCCTATTACTATTGGCTTGAAATCTACTGAGTTCGCCCATAGTGGGTCAACAACCCTCCTAAAAATAAGTAACGGACGGGTCGCCTCAATAACCGATGTCAGGAGTGTCATAATGGACGAACAAAATGCCCAGTCAGAAATGCTCATAACGCTAACCTCCGACATCGTTGCTGCGCATGTATCCAACAATAGCGTAGCTGTTTCCGACCTGCCCGTTCTCATCAAGAATGTATATGGTGCACTTTCCAGCCTTTCGGATGCTCCTGTCGTACCTGAAGTCAAGTTGGAACCGGCTGTTTCTGTTCGATCTTCTATCAAACCGGACTACATTGTATGTTTGGAGGACGGAAAGAAGCTCAAAATGCTTAAGCGTCACCTTATGACCCATTATCAGATGACGCCGGACGATTACCGGACAAAGTGGAGCCTTCCAGCCGACTATCCAATGGTGGCCCCCAACTATGCTGAGCAACGCCGCACATTGGCGAAGAAGATTGGCTTGGGGACTAAAAGGCGCCGCCGCGTCGCTGCCAAGTAATCTGAAGATAGCGTCGGTCGTGGAAGGGATGCGTTTGATAGCAAACAGCGCAGCCCTTTCGCATCTGCGATAAATTAGATAAGCTGCAAGTCACTTTACCCGTAATGACTCGCAGAATAGGGCGCTCATGAACCGCAAGATCGACGTTGAAGCCTTATGTGCCGAAAAGGGCTTGCGCATTACCGAGCAGCGGCGGGTTATCGCTCAGGTACTATCGGACGCTGAAGATCATCCTGACGTGGAAAGGCTCCACGCGCGTGCAGCGGCTATCGATCCGGGCATCTCCATTGCGACGGTTTACCGCACCGTGCGCCTGTTCGAAGAAGCGGGCATATTGGAGCGGCATGATTTCGGCGATGGTCGAGCACGGTATGAAGCCGCCCCGGAATCTCATCACGATCATCTGATCGACGTCGAAACCGGCATGGTGATCGAGTTTGTAGACCCAGAGCTGGAACAGCTACAAAAAATGATAGCTGCCAAGCTGGGGTTTCGCCTGGTCGACCACCGCATGGAACTTTACGGCGTAGCTCTAGACCGTAAAAGCTGATTTGAAGCGCTTTCCACTGGCAGACCGCATTAGACGAGCGCAGCGGCTCGCCGCGCTCCTGACAGTGTTGTTATTGTGTGTGTTGCCGCACGTGCTTTGGCGAATATTGCCATGGCGATCGCCATGGCCTCGCATATTTCTCGGTCTGGCGGCACGCGCCGTTGGCGCTCGCGTAGAAATCAGAGGAAAGCCTCTGGAACGCGATGTGTTCTTTGTGGCAAATCATCTGAGCTGGATCGATATTCTGGCCATGGGAGGAGCGACAGGAACGGCCTTCGTCTCAAAGGATGATGTGAAAGGCCTGCCGCTGGTCGGATGGCTTGCAGCACAAAACAACACGCTGTTTATCGCGCGTCACAGCCGCAATCGGGTAAGCGATCAGGTCGATGCACTAAGGCGCGCGTTGGAACAGCATCAGCCAATGACATTGTTCCCAGAAGGAACCACAGGGCATGGCGCAACTCTACTGCCGTTCAAGCCTGCTCTGTTATCCGTTATGCTTCCCCCGCCCCGCGATCTTAACGTGCAGCCTGTTTACATCGACTACGGAACGGCTGCTTCCGAGATTGCCTGGCACGAACCCAGTCTGGCAACAAACGCGCTTCGCGTTCTAACGCGCCCTGGAAATCTCTTGGTCACACTGCACTTTCTGCCTCCCTTCGATCCTGAAGACTTTCCTGATCGGAAAATGCTGGCGGCGGAATGCAGAAAAAGAATTTCAACCTGCCTACCGCCTATCGCCACACATCCGAGCGCGGTATAGCCGATCTAATGAATCGACCTCTTCTGCCCAACAAGCATCTTCCAGCGGCCCGCCGAGCGGGTGCGCCGACAACTTTCCAGGTCAAGTCCTTCGGCTGCCAGATGAACGTCTATGACGGCGAACGCATGGCTGAAATGCTGACTGCGCAAGGGATGAATGCCGCGGAGGAAAACGCGCAAGCCGATCTTGTCGTGCTCAACACCTGCCATATTCGGGAAAAGGCCGTTGACCGGGTTTATTCCGACATCGGCCGGATGCGCTATGAGGATGGAACCCGACCGATGATTGCGGTGGCCGGTTGCGTGGCACAGGCCGAGGGCGGAGAAATTTCGCGTCGCGCTCCTACGGTGGACATCGTGGTCGGTCCGCAAGCCTACCACCATTTACCGGAATTAATCGGCAAAGCTGTGCGTGGCGAAGCGGCACTCGATACGGATATGCCGGCGGCATCGAAATTCGGCGCACTTCCGGCGCGACCCAGGCAAGCACGGCCAACCGCTTTCCTTACGATTCAGGAAGGATGCGACAAATTCTGCACCTATTGCGTCGTTCCTTACACGCGCGGTGCGGAAATCAGTCGCCCTTGTTCCGCAATTCTCGATGAAGCCAAAGCGCTGATCGACGGGGGAGTAAGCGAAGTCACCCTTCTCGGGCAGAATGTGAATGCCTGGACCGGAGAAGACGAGCGCGGGCGGCACATGGGTTTTGACGATCTTATCCGTGCCTTGGCCGACTTACCTGATTTATCGCGCATTCGTTACATGACCAGCCATCCCAACGACATGACCGATGGGTTGATTAGGGCGCACGCGGAAGTACCCAAGTTAATGCCCTTTTTGCACCTTCCAGTACAGGCCGGAAGCGATCGCATATTGAAGGCGATGAACCGCAACCACACGGTTGAGAGCTACCTGACGATCATTGACAAAATGCGGGCAGTCCGCCCGGATATTGCAGTGTCTGGCGATTTTATCGTGGGGTTTCCGGGCGAAAGCGAAAGCGATTTCGAAGCGACCATGACCCTGCTGGATCAGGTACGCTATTCCATGGCCTACAGCTTCAAATACAGTCCTCGTCCGGGCACACCTGCTGCAGACATGAGTGACCAGATTTCGCCTGACGTAATGGATGAGCGTCTTCAACGACTCCAAGCGCGCATCAATGCGCATCAGGTTGAGTTCAACTCCGCGACTGTGGGCAAGCGTGTGCCTATTCTGTTGGAACGGGTTGGGCGATACCCCGGTCAATTGATCGGCAAGACGCCGTGGCTGCAATCCGTTCATGTGACTGCCCCCCATGCTGCGCTGGGCGATGTAATAGACGTCGATATTGTCAGCGCCGGACCTAATAGTCTGGCGGGCGAGATTGCAGGGAGGAAAGCTGCTTGAGCGAAATCACCAGGAGGGAACGATAATGGCGAAGAAGCATCATCCCAAGGCCGAACCTGGCGAACGCGTCCGGCTCGAAGTCACATTCGAAAAGCCTTACCTCCTCGGAACGCTCTTTGGTCAGTTCGACCAAAACCTCGTCGCTATCGAGAACAGGCTGGGCGTATATATCGCCGCACGCGGCAACCATCTGCAGATCGAAGGCGAGGCCGAAGCCGCCGCGCGTGCCCGTGACGTGTTGACCGGCCTCTACAATCGCATTGTCGAGGGACAGCCCATCGATTCCGGCGCCGTGGAGGCAGTGATTGCCATGTCATCGGAGCCTACTCTGGACGGCATCATTCGCCGCGATGTTGCCGAACCGCCCAAAGTGATGATCCGGACGCGCAAGAAGACAATCGTCCCCCGCTCGCCGACGCAAATTACCTATATGGAAGCGCTGGCGCGCAACGATGTCATCTTTGCCCTTGGGCCAGCAGGAACCGGCAAAACCTATCTTGCAGTAGCGCAGGCCGTAAGTCAGCTCATCTCAGGAAGCGTCGATCGCCTCATCCTGTCGCGTCCGGCCGTCGAAGCGGGTGAGCGCTTGGGTTTCCTTCCCGGCGATATGAAGGAAAAGGTCGATCCTTATCTGCGGCCGCTTTACGATGCGCTCTACGACACCTTACCTGCCGAACAGGTCGAGCGCCGCATCGCTTCTGGTGAAATTGAAATCGCGCCTCTTGCTTTCATGCGCGGGCGCACCCTCGCGAACGCCTTTATCATCCTCGATGAAGCGCAGAACACTACTATCGCGCAGATGAAGATGTTCCTTACCCGCTTCGGCGAGAATAGCCGGATGGTCATCTGCGGCGACCCCAAACAGGTTGACTTGCCGCAGCCTGGTGCCTCCGGCTTGGCAGACGCTGTCGGAAAGCTGGAGGGTATCGAAGGCATCGCGGTCGTGCCGTTCGGCATATCCGACGTCGTGCGTCATCCTGTCGTTGGTCGGATTGTTCAGGCTTACGAGGGTCCGGATGCTTGACGTTGCGCTTATCAATGAAGGCAATGAATGGCCGACGGGAGTAGACTGGGAAAGCCTGGCGGAACGCGCTGTCGTTTCAGCCATACGACACAGCCTTTATGCCGATTATGAAACGCAACCTGTATCCTACGAAGTTGCCGTAAAGCTGACCGGCAATACGGAAGTCCAAACGCTCAACCGCGACTATCGGCAGAAAGACAAGCCGACGAATGTGCTGTCATTTCCCATGGTGCAAACCGACCTGCTCGAAACGATGGCCAACACAGACGATGGCGAAGTCCTTCTTGGCGATATCGTGCTAGCCGCTGGCGTCTGCACCTCTGAGGCTCAGGATAAAGGCGTCTCCGTAGCCGATCACGCCACGCATCTGATCGTACACGGCATGCTTCACCTTTTGGGCTATGACCATATGGATGAAATCGACGCCGAGGCCATGGAAGCATTGGAAATACGCGCCCTTGCTTCTATGGGACTTGCTGACCCATATTCGAGCTGAACAACTGGCTCAACAACATAAGGAAGAGAACTTCTCATGGCTGACGACAGCCCGGCGCCTTCGAAAGACGCGGACAGTAGCAGCAATGCATCCTCGGGCGAAGGCGGCTTATGGCAAGGCCTGAAGGCTCTTATCTTCGGCGAAGACAGCGATCATAGTCTGCGCAAGGAGATCGAAGAAGCCATAGACGAATATGACGAGGACAATGAGGAAGACGGCTCTTCCCGAACCAAGGGCGATTTGTCGGCCATAGAACGGCAAATGCTTCGAAATCTCCTGCATTTCAGCGAGCATACCGTTGACGATATCGCGCTACCGCGGGCCGATATCATTGCCATCGAAGAAAAAGCGAGTTTCGACGACCTGGCAGCGTTGTTTGCCGACGCGGGCCATAGCCGCATCCCCGTTTATCGCGATACGCTCGACACTATCATCGGCATGATCCACATTCGCGATGCCTTTGCCATTCTGGCTGGAAAAGCCCCTCCCCCCGCAACGCTTGAGCCATTGATCCGCCAGCCTCTCTATGTCCCGGAGAGCATGGGCGTGCTCGATCTTCTTGCGGAAATGCGCGCCAAGCGCACGCACCTCGCCATTGTCCTTGATGAATATTCAGGCACCGAGGGACTGTTGACCTTCGAAGATCTTGTCGAGGAAATCGTTGGCGAAGTCGAAGACGAGCATGACGACGAGCCGGAAGCTCTCCTCATCCCCTTGGAAGACGGACTATGGGATGCGGATGCGCGCGCGGAGCTCGACGATGTCGCAGAAGAAATCGATAAGAAGCTGGCCGATATCGA
The DNA here is from genome assembly GCF_027925545.1 of Sphingobium sp. BS19. Taxonomy (NCBI): domain Bacteria; kingdom Pseudomonadati; phylum Pseudomonadota; class Alphaproteobacteria; order Sphingomonadales; family Sphingobiaceae; genus Sphingobium; species Sphingobium sp. BS19. The sequence goes on along the minus strand of NZ_BSEF01000008.1, from coordinate 203,347 downwards.
AGAAGACGTGGACACATTAGGAGGCCTGGCTTTCGTGATCGCTGGACGGGTTCCGGAAATCGGTGAAATTCTGCTGCATGAAGAGAGCGGCTGGCGTTTGGAAGTTACGGCAAGCGACAGTCGAAGGGTCAGTCGATTGCGCCTCCATCCGCCGCAGCATGACAATGGTCATGAAACGGACTAGCGGGTGGTCTTGCGCGGCTAGCGCAGCCGTTTACTGTCTTATCTAAGATTTTGAGGGGAAACGATTCGATGGATGCCGTCAACTGGAGCGCAAACGCTCAATTGCATGAGCGCGACGATGCTGGCTCCGACATGTTCGTCGAATTCAAAACCTTGAAGAGTGGGACCCTGTCAGAGCTCATTTCTTATGTGATGGCCTTGCCTTCCGATCAAAAGGCCCGGCTGATTATCGATGCGTTCGGCGTGGGGTCACTGAACATAAACGATATCACCAATTTGTCGGCGAGAGCGGATTTCCCTACAAATTAGCTAAGGGTGAAGCCAATCGCCCGCTGGCGCCATGCTTCGGCCAATTGCGGCATGGCCGCTAACGTTCGTACAGCTTCCGGATCGCGTTTGTAGCCGCCGGCTATCAGCAGGTTGAAAACGCGCTCGACGCTCCATTCGGGAAGCGGACGCTCTATCAAAGTCATTTCAGACCCCGCCTCCGCATCGCCCTCTTTGATTACGCGGAAATAAACTCCGGATCGCCCGGTTTTCACGACTGTCGCCATAACATCGCGCCTGCCAAACCGATGATCGAGCTTGGAGCATGGCTGCCGTCCATGGCTCACCTCGACCACAGCACTGCCGAATGTAAAACGATCGCCTATGCAGATTTCCGTTTCCACCAAACCGCGCGACGCGATATTTTCCCCGAATGCACCCGGTTTCTTCAATAAGAAATGGTCGGAAAGTTGCTCATTCCAAAAAGGGTAATGATCTTGGGGATACAGGTGGATGGCTTTGTCCCAACCGCCATGATGGACGGGGTCTGCAACGGCATCCCCTTCCAGTCCGAGCCAACCGATCCGTACGGGGCCTGGAACTTCCTTTTTCTCGATTGCGCTATATTCCTGATCGCGAAATAGCGCAGGCTGGCCTGTCAACAAGGCAGTGATGGTCATCTTTGGCATTCCACGTTTTCGCAGAATCTATTTAATATTTCCAGCGTTCATACAGACTGCAACTCTGAACCAAGTTTCAGCACTTGACCGCCAGCATCGGTAGAGATGAGATAAGCAGGATTACTTTGGCTGCCGTTGCGGGAGACTTTTGCGCTCTCGATGGTTCGTTCGACATGCCTCTCAAACCTGTCGGTGACTTTGCCATGTCCAACGCCAGTGCCCCAGTTCCAACGAACGCGCTGGCCCTTGCGAAAAAGCGTGGTCTGGCCCGGATCACTCATAACCGAAAATCTCTCTTTCGAAGATATAAAGCGGAAGAGGCGCAGCCGGTTCCCTTGGCCTTTGCGCCGGTGTGGTTTAAGGGCGGGGAAATGGATACTACGGCCCTTCGTATCGCGCTGTTCAGCGGTAACTATAACTATGTACGAGACGGAGCTAATCAGGCCCTGAACAGACTGGTCGGCTATTTGATACGGCAGGGCGCTCATGTGCGTATTTATGCGCCTACGGTAAAAGAGCCCGCTTTCCCTGCGACGGGCGATTTAGTCAGCGCGCCTTCCCTACCTATACCAGGGCGCGGCGAATACCGGGTACCGTTGGGTCTTTCGCCTAAACTGCGAAAAGACCTTAAGCGATTTGCGCCGAACATAGTCCATGTTGCCAGTCCCGATCCGATGGGACATCGTGCCATAAGCTGGGCACGCGCACGCAATTTACCCGCCGTAGCCTCCGTCCACACTAGGTTTGAAACCTACCCCCGCTATTATGGCCTCGCTTTTCTCGAGCCCATTATCGAAGCGGGGTTGCGCCGTTTCTATCGCCGGTGCGACGCGATCATGGCACCTTCCGATTCCATGGCACAACTGCTGCGCAACCAGCGCATGAACTATGATGTTGGCATCTGGACGCGCGGCATCGATCAAGAGATATTCAACCCTGGACGGCGCGATCTGGAATGGCGCCGCAGTCTTGGGATAGCCGACGACACCCCCGTCATCGGATTCACCGGGCGTTTGGTCATGGAAAAGGGCCTGGACGTATTTTCCGATGCGATATCGCAACTTCAGACCCGTGGCGTCCGGCATCACGTTCTGGTGCTGGGCGACGGTCCCGCAAGGGGGTGGTTCGAAAACAGGTTGCCCAATGCGACCTTCGTCGGATTCCAAAGTGGTGCAAATCTCGGCCGCGGTGTCGCCAGCATGGATATGCTCTTCAATCCTTCTGTGACCGAAACCTTCGGAAATGTAACCCTTGAAGCCATGGCATGCGCGCTTCCGACGGTTGCGGCCCGCGCCACTGGTAGCGAGTCTCTGGTTAGTGACGGCGTCACCGGCCGCCTAATCCGCCCCGGAGCCATCAACAAGTTTGCCGATGCGCTACAACAATATTGCGTCGACCCTGAAAGCCGCCATCGTGCTGGCGAGGCCGGTCGGTTGGAAGCGGAACGCTATGGATGGGATCAGGTCAATCAGCAGTTGGTTGACACATATATTCGCGTGATCGGTCAGCGCACCCGTGGCGCGATGGCGCTTGCCAGCCCCGTTCCGTGATCTGTCATGACTGATCTCTTTGGCGATGATGATAACGCGCCCGCTGAACGGGGTCAGGCTGACTCACCGCTGGCAGACCGCTTACGTCCTCGCACGCTACAGGAAGTCGTGGGTCAGGATCATCTGACCGGCCCTGAGGGCGCGATAGGGCGCATGGTTGCAGCCGGGCGCCTATCGTCCATCCTTTTCTGGGGCCCGCCGGGAACGGGAAAGACCACAATCTCCCGCCTGTTGGCCGATGCAGTCGGAATCCGTTTCGAGCCGATCTCGGCTGTGTTTTCCGGCGTGGCCGATCTAAAGAAGGTCTTTGCCGCAGCACGCGATCATGCTCGTATCGGCCAGAAGACGCTGCTTTTCGTCGATGAAATTCACCGCTTCAACCGGGCCCAGCAAGACAGCTTTCTCCCCTATGTAGAAGACGGCACCGTCACTCTGGTCGGAGCTACGACGGAGAACCCCAGCTTTGAACTGAACGCTGCTCTTCTTTCGCGTACCCAGGTGCTGATCCTGCGGCGTCTCGATAGCGATGCGCTGGAAAAATTGCTGACACGGGCTGAGGAGTTAGTCCAATGCCCCCTTCCCTTAACGCTTGATGCGCGGGAAGCCTTGATCGCCAGTGCCGATGGCGATGGCCGCTTTCTGCTCAACCAAGCCGAGACATTATATTCGGTATCGATCCCTGATCCGCTCGATCCGGCAGGCTTATCCGCTTTGCTCCACCGGCGGCTTGCTGTGTACGACAAGGATCGAGAAGGTCACTACAATCTCATCTCTGCGCTTCACAAATCCCTGCGGGGATCGGACCCACAAGCGGCGCTTTATTATCTGGCAAGAATGCTGACGGCCGGCGAACAGCCGCTCTATGTACTGCGCCGACTTGTGCGCTTCGCGAGTGAGGACATCGGCCTCGCCGACCCACAAGCGCTGGTGCAGTGCCTAGCTGCTAAGGAAGCCTATGATTTTCTGGGCTCCCCAGAAGGTGAATTGGCCATCGTCCAAGCCTGCCTCTATTGCGCGACAGCGCCCAAATCCAACGCGGCCTATGTTGCACAGAAAGCGGCGTTCAAGGCCGCGCGCGAGACAGGGTCGCTGATGCCCCCGCAAAATATCCTGAACGCTCCTACCAAGCTGATGAAAGATGTCGGCTACGGCAAGGGCTATGCCTATGATCATGATGCGCCGGACGGTTTCTCCGCTGCAAATTATTGGCCAGACGAATTGCCCCCACAGGCATTTTATCAACCCACAGATCGCGGCTTCGAACAGCGCATAGCCGAGCGTCTCGCATGGTGGGACGCGCGCCGCGCCGAACAACGCGACAATTGACGCTCTGCGACATCCGCTTCGATCATTTCGCCGTCATTGACTGGTCCGGGCAAGCCGTGGAACGGCCTGCCGGATTGGCACTTGCCCACGCAACTGGGGGCGACGCGGCCCCTACCCTTTTACGTCCCGAAAGGGGATGGACCCGGCCAGCCCTTGCGCAATGGCTTGCGGAGCATGGGCGTGCGGGGACGCGCATGCTGGTGGGCATGGACCTTTCTCCCGCTTTTCCCTTTCTAGATGCAGGCGGTTATTTCCCAAGCTGGGACCAATCACCCGCCGATGCTCCGGCGCTTTGGCAGTTTATTGACGCACTAAGTGCTAACGATCCGCATCTCTCCGCCAACAGCTTCCTCCTCCATCCGGAAGCGCGCCGCCATTTTCGGCAGTTAAGGGATTGCGGCGATCTGTTTCCTACGGGACGCGGACGCTTTCGGGTGTGTGAGCATGGACAGGCGGCCATGCGTCTTTCGCCCTATAGCTGTTTCAATCTGGTGGGTGCGGCGCAAGTGGGGAAGTCCAGCCTGACCGGGATGCGGGTTCTCCATCGGTTGAGGGGGTTGGTGCCGATCTGGCCATTCGACCCGTTGCCGGATCATGGGCCAGTAATCGTTGAGATTTATACGGCGCTGGCCGCCCGTGCTGCAGGATTGCGCAAAGGCTTGTCCAAAATCCGTGACAGCGCGTCTCTCGATGAAGCACTGGCGGCATTTGGCACGCGCCCTCATGCGCCGCTTGCGAGGTATGACGACCACAGTACCGACGCAATTCTCACTACAGCCTGGTTGCGGCGGGCGGTTGCGGATGCCGCACTTTGGCATCCCGAACATCTAACACCAAAAATAGCGCAAACGGAGGGGTGGACCTTTGGCGTCTACTGATAGTATGGGCGTCGCACCAACGCGGTGAGCCGGCTTAGCACAGTGGTAGTGCAGCGGTTTTGTAAACCGAAGGTCGGGGGTTCAAATCCCTCAGCCGGCACCAGCGTTCATTCCGGTCAAGGCGTTCAGGGCCCACCACCCTGGTACAGCAGCGATGCATAGGAACGTCCCAAGCGGTATGCGCATAGCGGGATCGAGGTTGCGTGTGCGCATAAGGCTTACACCCACCACAACCAAGGCGGTAAGGCTGGCCATAAGCAACACGAAGGGCAGAGCCTGCCATCCGAACCACGCGCCTATAGCGCCCAGCAGCTTGGCATCGCCCAACCCGAGGCCTTCGCGACCGCGCCAAGCCTTGTAGCCCAATGAGATCGCGACCAATGCACCGTATCCTGCGGCGGCCCCGATAACCCTGTCGACTAGGGCAATGTCAGTCGTCCCCATACCCAAAGTCAGGCCAAGGAAAACCAGAGGTAATGTTATTGCATCCGGCAGCCAGAAGTGACGCCAGTCCAGCACGGCCAAGGTCAAAAGCCCCCATCCGAGCATTGCCCAGCCAGCCCCTTCCAAAGTCGGGGCGAGCATAAGCGCGATGCCACCGATCAAAGCGCATCCCAATTCAACCGAAAAGTGCAATGGGTCGATTGGCTCTCCGCAGCGCCGGCAGCGCCCTCGGTACGCCACCGCACTTAATAACGGGACCAAATCCATTGGCCCGAGGACAACACCGCAACTATCGCAAGCTGATCGCCCTTGTGCCACCGAGCGTTCCTGTGGCCAGCGGAGGATGAGGGTCGCAAGGAAGCTGCCGATAATCGCACCCGCAACAGCACCGATGCCGAACGCCCACAGTGCGTTCACAACGTCCCGTCGATCCTTAGCATATAACCATCCCCGGCCTGCTGAAACCCCATAGCGCCCAATCCCTGCCCCAAGGCGGGATCACTGCTCGTTACGCGCATTTCAGCGGTGTAATGGCCATCCGCGTTGATACGCAGGTTTAGCTTCTCCAGCCCCGATTGACTGACCAGCGGCAGCAGAATGGAAGACCCATCACATCGCACATCCCCGCTCAAACCTTGGCTCAGATTCAAACCGGGTAGTTCACCGGCAATCGAGGCTTTGACCCGCCCTTCAGCATGACCGCAGGCTCCAGCGGAAAAATATGCACTCATATCGGTGAAAGTTACGCCGCTGATCGGCAGCGGCGCCAAGGCGACACCGATAGGCAGATTGCCCGTCACATCATCCAGACCAATACGCCCAAATCCAACGGTCAGCGCGCCTTCGATATCGTCAGGCAATCCTGCCTTTCGTCCAAGATCAAGTCGCGCCCGACCGACCAGCAATTGGATCGGCGACAAACCGGCATGCACCGTGCCGACCGACACGTCGCCGACCATCAACTGGTCGATCCGGCCATACCAAAGGCTGCCCTGAACGGCGCGCGCGCTAACCCCCTGCCCTTCCAAGCCAAATAAGCCGATTGCCAAACGCAGGGGAAAGAATGCGACCAAGCCCAGAACGAAGGCACCAAGCAAGCCAAGCTTTGCACGCCGTGAAAGAACGGGCCTCATCATTGGCCTGCCCTCTTCAACACGGCCCGCACGGAAATCGTCCCGGCAGTCGGGGCTGGTTGAACCGTCAGCGTTTCAACGACAACGCCTTGCGCTTCGAGCGCGGCGATCCAGCCAAACAGAGCCGTAGGACGCGCAGATGCGATGGCCAGTTCGACCCGGTCTTCTCCCTGAGCCTGCGCACGTTCGAGAGTGAAGCCCGCTTCACCTGCGCTTTGGCCGACCATCTGATCGAGCGAGCCCACAGCAGCGACAGCCTGCTGAGTTGGCAAAGCCTTCAGCGTCTTGACCTTTGCCCGTATAGCGGCGTTGCGGTCCTGTGCCTGTGCCTGCCGTTCCCGCGCGTTGGCCAATCCTGCCTCAACCGGGCGAGCGATGGCCAGCCACAGGAACACAACGAAGATCAGGACGCCCATTACCCCGACCAGCATGCGTTCGCGCTGGCTCAAGTCAGCCCACCAGTTTTTGAGAGCGCTCATGGCCGCACCGTTATGTTGGCCAGCACGCGACCGCTGGGGTCCTGCGAAGATGTCGCGGTGATCGTAAAACCCGATGCCTGCAATGCCAGCAGCACGACATTGATATCGTCGGCTTTCGGCGCCGCCAGTGTCGCTTTCAATGTCCCATCCTGACTGCGGTCGAGTAAAGTCAATCCAACCGACGGACTGCCCCGCATGGCTGCATAAAGGCCCGCCGTAGGGCCGGAGAAGCCATAAGCACCGGTGCCGCGCTTGATCAGTTGCTGATCGACTTGGGTTGCCGCATCAATGGCATCTACGGCATTGGGCGCGACCTTGCGGGCTATGGCGAGGCTTTCGGCATCGAGACGGTCGGCGTCAACGTTGAGCTTTATGATCGCTATCAAGGCAATCAGCAGGCTGACCAACGCTACGAAGCCACTCCACATGACGATCCGCACGACTTGATCGCGGTCGACAGTCATGCGGGTCCGTTTGGCAAAATCGCCTTGGCGCAGGTTGATTGCCGGGTGCTCCAGCGCACCGATCATAGCCGTTGTAACGGCATCGGCTGGCAAATCCTGAACAACCGCGTCAGCCACCAGAACCGAGGCAATAGGATCGTCTTCCGCCACGATGATGCCGTTGCCGCGTAGCAGCGTCGTATCGCCGACCGTCCCGCGCGCAAAGCTTTCCAACGGGTCGGGTAGCAGCAGAGCAGCCGGGATGATGACGTCGGGATCTATCCCATTATGCTGAGACCAGAGCAACCAATGCTGCAAATCGGCGCGAGCGGTGACGGCGACTAGATGGGGCTTGGCAGGATCGTTTTGCTCGTCGGTCGCCGCGGCCATGGTGTCGGCTTGCCCGATGCTGGTATCGAGCGCGGCGAGACGCGCCGCTGCCCGCCCTTGCCGCGCCGGAAGATCGGGCATCTCCACCCAATGCAGCGTAGTCGCCGCAGCAGGCGCCACCAGCATAGAGACACTATTCGTGGGCAACTCTCGGAGGCCACAAGCGGACAACCAGTCAGCGCCTTTCCCACGCTGAACAACCGTTTGGTCGATCACGCGCATCCATTCCGGCTCGGCATCAGCCTTCTGCGGGAGGACGATTATCAAAGCATCGCGGCCGCTCATGCGCTTTCGCCCCAGTAACGATACACAAGCTTGGCAGGCATAGAGGGCTGCGCGTCAATTAACGCTGTCTCGCTCAAGTCCATGCCCCCCAATTCTACCTCAATATCGACACGGAACCATCGGCTGGTCAACTTCACCTGCGCACCGACCTCGCCAGAAGGAATGATCCCTGCCCGTCCTGGAAGCGCCCAAAATGTGTTGGGGCTCCCATAGCCATCCGCCGGGCGTTGCGCCAGCCATAGTCGCGCTTGTTCGACCGTCACTTTTCCCGGCAGGAGCATGACGAACAGCGGCGCCTGCTGCGGCAAGAGCGTGTTGACATTGATGGGTGAAAGATCGCTGATCGGCAGCGCGCATATCCACGGCCGCAATATTCCATACAACGCTGGGGTGACGCCCTGCACGGCACGCAATTCGCTGGGATCGGTCATGAAGCGGTTTGCGGCGCGATAGGGTTGCGCAAGGGCGAGATAGACTTCGTCTTCGCCCCCACCGGGTTGCGGAACCGCGTCGGTATCGATCCAGTCGGCCAGGGAGGCCGCTACAATCTGCGCCTGCCTTGGATCGATTGCCAATGCCTGCATCAGTGCCTCGAACTGGCTTACGCCGACCGGGCGGACCTTAAGATTTTCAGGGTTATCGCCAGTAACCACGCTATTGAGATTGAAGCAATTTCCGCTGTCGGTCACGCGCGCTGTTGCACTGCCGCCGGGTACCGGCAGTTGTTGCGGGGTGCCGAGCCAGTTGCCTGCAAGCGTGGTCTTGCCGGGCTGCGCCGCCACAAGATCGGCGATACGCAACTTGGCGATGTCTTCAGCAGCGTCGGCATAGGCGCGCGCCTGTGCCTGCAGCCCGGCGTTGCCTGTCAGCCGGGTTGCCAGAGTTACCCGCTCCAGCGCGGTCGCAGCAATGACGGACATCACGGCCACTAGGAGCAGCACAGTGAGGAGCGCCGCACCGAGTTCATGGTCTTTCGGCTGCTTACCCACCGGACACCGCCCCGGGCAAAGCGCGCTCTTCCGGTCCTGGGCCAACCGCAAATAGCATAGTGAGCGCGGAACCACCGCTTCGCACCAGGTTCATCTCCACAGCCCGCGGTAATAGATCGGGTTGTTGGGGTGTCCAGACATTGAGCCAATCGCCACGGGCATTACGGAATCGCAGCGTCACCGACTGGACGCCTTCCAGTAGAGCGGCAGGGTCAACCGCCACGCCGCCATCCACCTGATCGTAGGTACGCCGCTCGAGCTTCCCCTGGCGAAACCAATATTCGACCTTTTGAAGGGAAGAGCGGGGCGCATCGCTGAAGTTGCTGCGTCCGGCGCGGATGAATTGCATGATGGGTGCCGCCTCGCCTTGCGGATTGGCGAAAAATGCTGGAGCCAGTGCGCCGGTTTCCGTGCGGCTGATCCGCGATACCGCCTGCCCCAGATCGGCGGAAAGTGCGCCATCCATGCGTTCCAACGCCGCCATGTCGTCGAGATGCGCCTTGATCGCACCCTGTGCCGATACGCTATTGCCAAGCAGCAACACACCCGCTCCCGCCAGCATGGCGAAGATCGTGAGGGCGACGAGCAGCTCGATCAGAGTGAATCCATTGTTCCGCACGGTAATCATTCAACCCGTCGTACGAAGGTGAGGACGGCGGGCGCGGTGCTCACTTGGCCCTCGACCCTTACATCGACGCGCATCAGGCGTTTGTCGTCCAAGGCGGTCGCTTCACGTGTCCAACGCCAGCGTTGCCCGGCGTTCTCAACTTCACCATCGGCTTTACCCATGCTTGGCGGCTGGGGATCGGTCTGCCATCCGACCATAAGGTTGCGCGCGACAATCTGCGCCATCACCTTGCCGTCGAGATCGGCGGCAGTGCGGATGGTGACGCCCTGCAAGCGGATCAGGGCCAGCGCAGCGAGACTGAACACCGCAAGCGCTACCAGCATCTCAAGAAGGGTGAAGCCCGATTGCTGCATCGTCCGATCAACCTTCGACATCGACTTTTCCAGCCATGTCGACTCGCACGGACACCGTCTGGTCGTCGCGGGTCAGCCTTAAATTGAGAGGGTCGGCAGGGAGCCCGGTGCTATCGAACATGACTTGTACGCGCCCAGAATCGCCCACCAGCGCGGTCGTGCCTTCGCGCCAGTTCGTCGTAACGAAGGGCTTGTCTTCGACCGGCACCCATTGTCCTTCCCGGCGACGTTCGAAACCATAGCCCGATGCGGACACCCACACGGCGATAGGCTGTGCCAGCACGACGGCGTTGTCGCGGGCGGCCAGTGTCCGTGCAGCGAAGCGCTCCGCATCGTCCATGACACGCCCCCGAGGATCCGGGATAGCAAGCAGCACGGCGGCCGACGTGAGGCCGATGATCGCGATCACCACCATCAACTCTACCAGCGTAAAGCCTTGCTCTCTGGCTTTAGATCTCGCTGGAATAGATGTCGGCATTGTCACCCTCGCCGCCCGGCTGGCCGTCGGCACCCAGCGAATAGATGTCGAACGGTCCCTTTTTGCCAGGTACGGAATAGCTGTAAGGACGGCCCCAGGGATCGGCCGGCAGCTTCTTGATGTAGCCGCCACGGCGGTAGCGGGCCGGTTGGGCCAGCGTCGCAGGGGGCGACAGGAGCGACTGCAACCCTTCGGTGCCGCTTGGATAATTGAGGTTGTCGAGGCGGTACTGATCAAGCGCCTGCTCGATCGTCGCGACGTCGGCCTTGGCCTTTTCGACGCGGGCCTTGTCGGTCGCGGGGATGACGTTGATCGCAACGATGGTCGCCAATAAGCCGATGATCACAATCACGACGAGAAGCTCGACGAGCGTGAAGCCGTGTTCGGCGGAACGGCGCGAGAACACGGAGCCGCGTTCTGCGGCGCGATGGGTGAAGGGGGACTTCATGGACTTAAACACCTGTAAGGCTTTGCAATTGCAGGATGGGAAGAAGGATGGAGAGGATGATGACGGCAACTAGGCCGCCCATCAAGATAATGATGATCGGTTCCAGCATGGCTAGCGCAGTGGACGTAAAGCTGTCGAACTCCCGTTCCAGATAATCTGCCGCGCGTTCCAGCATGGTGTCGAGCCGTCCGGCGGCTTCTCCGCTGGCTGTGAGATATACCAGCAGCGGTGGGAAGACCCCTGCACGACGCAACGCCGCTGACAGGCTGCCGCCGCCGCGAATGGCCACGACGAGGTCGTCAGAGGCACGGCGCAGGACGCGATTGTGAACGGTGTTGGCGGTCAGCGCGAGCCCTTCCATCAGGGGCAATCGGCTGGCGACCATAGTGGACAGCGTACGTGCAAGGCGGGCGGCGTGAAGATCGCGGATCAGGCGACCTATGACTGGCAGGCGCAACAAAAAGCCATCGAATCGATAGCGGATTGCGGGCTGCCGCAGGGCGTACCAACCGGCTACCCCGGCAAATAAGCCGACACCTAAAAACACATACCAGTAGTTTACCAGCATGTTGGATATGCCGATGACTATGCGCGTAAGCAACGGCAATTGTTGACCAATTGTATCAAATTGCTCGACGATTTTGGGGACGACAAACACCATCAAAGCAATCACGACAGTAACCGCGAACACCGCAAGCACGGTCGGATAGGCGACGGCTGTCGTCACCTTCGACCGGATCACCGCTTGCCGCTCCATCAGGTCGGCGAGACGTTCCATAATCGTGGGAAGGCTGCCGGAGCTTTCGCCTGCGGAGATCATCGCGCGGTAAAGCGGCGGGAAGCTGCGGGGATCGGCACCCAGGGCGTCCGACAGACGGCGGCCTTCCATTACCCCGGCATGCACCCGACCGATGACAGCGCGAACGTGATCCTGCTCACTTTGCCGAGAAATGGTACGCAGCGATTCTTCAAGCGGGCTGACCTGCACCAGCGTCGAAAGCTGACGGGTGAACAGCGTCAGTTCCTTGGGCGACAGTTTCTTGCCACGACGGGCGAGCAGCGCGCGGCCTGCCGGGGCCGTCGCGGTCAGGCCCGCATCGACCTTGACGACGAAAAGCTTGCGCGCATCCAGTCGCGCCTTTGCGTCATCGATCGTGTCGGCGTGCACCTTCCCTCGCTTCTCGCGACCGGCAGGGTCGATGGCGAGATAATCGAATTCAGGCATCGGCTTTTACAGCTTCCGGCTCGGCTTCGCGGCGCGAAATCCGGATAGCTTCCTCGGCCGTAGTCTGACCGTCACGGACCAACGCTCTAGCCGCAGACCCCAGATTGGGCGCGTTGAGGAAGGCGTGACGCGCGATCAGCGATTCATCGCCGCCGTCGTTGATAAGCCGACGAATGGTGTCGTCGATGCGGATAGCTTCGAACACGCCGATGCGGCCCTTGAACCCTGTCTCGCCGCATTCCGGGCACCCCTTCGCCTTGTACACGATGGTACCCAAGTCAAAGCCGAGCAATGCAGAAGCCGACTTGTCCGCCTGTACGGGCTCACGGCAATGCTGGCACAAGCGTCGCACCAGCCGCTGAGCAATCACAGCGCGCAGCGTGGAGGCCAGCAGAAACGGTTCGACCCGCATGTCGCGCATCCGGGTGATGGCGCCCACGGCATCGTTGGTATGGACAGTCGACAAAACCAGATGGCCAGTGAGCGACGCCTGCACCGCGATCTCTGCAGTCTCACGGTCACGGATTTCGCCGATCATTACCACGTCAGGATCCTGGCGCAGGATCGCACGAAGCCCCGCCGCGAACGTCAGCCCGACCTTTGGATTCACCTGCGTCTGGCCGACGCCGTCGATGGCATATTCAACGGGATCTTCGACGGTCAGAATATTCCGGCTACCGTCGTTCAACTGGCGCAGGCCGCCGTACAACGTCGTCGTCTTGCCCGAACCGGTCGGCCCGGTAACGAGGATGATGCCATTGGGTTCGGCCAGCGCCTCGCGGAAAATGCGGTCGGCATTGCCGGTCATGCCCAACACATCGAGCGACAAACCGGCATTTTCCTTGTCGAGAATACGCAGCACCACGCGCTCGCCCGCGCGGCTTGGCAAGGTGGAGACGCGCACGTCGAGCAGCTTGCCGCCCAGCGTTAAGCCAATACGTCCATCCTGCGGCACGCGACGTTCCGCAATGTCGAGGCGCGCCATCACCTTGACGCGGCTGACGACCACTGGCGCGACATGCGGCGGCATGCGGAGCGTTTCCCGCAGTACGCCGTCGATCCGCATCCGGACAACTAGGCCCGTTTCATAGGGTTCGATATGAATATCAGACACACCCTGCCGCGCGGCTTCGGCAATGATGCCGTTGATCAGGCGGATGGCAGGAGCGTCGTCTGCGCTGTCGAGCAGATCGTCGGCGGTGGGAATGTCCCCAGCGATCAGGTCCAGTTCGTCGGCACCGACTTCCATCGACCCGGCCATCGCCGCAGCGCTGCCGTCCATCGCATAATGCTGGGACAGGTGCTTGTCGAATTGCACGTCATCGACAAAGCGCACGTCGAAGCTCTGGGCAAGGTGACGACGCACCTCAAGGAGAACACGGGGATCGCCGCCTTCGCGGAAGGCCACCGCCAAACGTGCACCTTCCTCAACACCGAGCAAAACGACCCCGAACTTGCGCGCGAAGCCGTAAGGAATGTCGATCAGACGCGGTGCGATATGCGGCGAGATAGCGAGCGGATTTTCAGATACGATCGAGTCATCGTCGGGACCGCCACGACCGATTTTCATGCGCCGCACTCCTGAAGGTGCGCGCCATCGAAATAAGTCGACACGTGCAATATCATTTCGGTGGCTCGCTTGGCGGAATGGCGACGGGGCGGACCACGCTGGTCGAGGATTTGACTTCAGGCGTCGTCACTTCTGGTGCGGTAACGCTGCCCGGAGCCGTCACATCGCCTGCCTGAACCGGTACGGGCGGCGTGGTACCCATGTAATCGCGCAGCAACTCGTCGAGGCTAGGTTCGCTGTCGGGATTGCTAAGCAGTTGCTGACCGCGAATATAGCCATAACGCTGCGCAGTCAGCCGCTGAGCATCTTCCTTGCTACGCAAGATCGTTGGGCGGATGAAGACCATGAGGTTCGTTTTGGCGCGCGACCGGCTGCGCGACTTGAACAATTCACCGAGCAAGGGAATGTCGCTGAGGAAGGGGATGCGTTCGATCGTACGGCGCTCGTTGTCGTCCAGCAGACCGCCCAGTGCCAGGATTTCGCCATCGTCGACCGTGACGGTGGTTTCGATCTCGCGCTTGTTGATGATGAGGTCGCTGCTGTTGCTGGAAACAGGCCCTGCGATGCTGCTGACTTCCTGCCGCAGGAACAGCTTGATGGCGCCGCCTGCGTTGATCTGAGGCTTCACCTCGAGCTGCACACCGACATTCTGACGCTGTACAGTGCGGAACTGATTGTCGAAATTCTGGCTCAGCGCTTCGCCGGTCGTGACCGGAACTTCCTGCCCAACGAGGATGCTGGCCTTCTGATTGTCGAGCGTCATCACCGATGGCGTCGACAGGATATTGCTGTCCGTATCGCTGCGCACGGCGTTGATGATCGCGCCGAACAGGCCGTTTTTACCGATGTTGGTCGCGAGTCCGCCGAATCCGCCGGTGGCGTTGAGCAGAGAATCGACGGCCGCCTTTTGCAGTGTACTGGAAAGATCGCCGTTTTCGGTGGTGCTGGTGGTCGTGCGCGTACCGTCCGGCGCGACGACAGTCGTCGTCGTCTGGCCAAGTTTCGTGGACGCATATGCCCCGGCCAGAGTCAGAATATTGGGATTGGCGTTGCTGTAGTTAGTCGCAGCGAAGCCGGTTTTGGTGCTGCCCAGCAGGAACTGCACGCCAAGCTGGCGCGCGGCGCTGTCGCCGATTTCCACGATGATGGCTTCGACCAGCACCTGTTCGCGGCGCGTATCGATCTGGCGGATCGTTTCGCCCAACATCCGTTGTACATCGCTGTTGGCGGCGACGATGATGGCGTTGGCACCTTCATAACGGGTTACGATAGCCGGGCCGCGTGTGGATATGCCGCCGCCCGATGCCGGACTGCTCGATACCGAAACGGGCGCCGGGGCAGCAGCCGGAGGTGCGCCCTTCGCGCCTGACGCGCTGGACCTCGCCGCTTCGATGGCCTGTGTGCCGCCGCCCTGACCGACGAGCTGCTGCAATACGGGCAGCAGCTTTTCTGCATCGGCATGTTCGAGCCAGAATACACGAATTTCGGTGCCACTGGCCGCTTGCTTATCCAGGCTGCGCGCCATGTTAGCGAGGCGGGCGACAGTGCCCGCATCACCGCGAATGGCAATCGCGTTGCTGCTGTCGATGGGTACAACGGTGGCTGCTGCCCCTGCCCCGGCCCCGCCTTCACCGCCCCCGCCATTGCCGACGAGCGCCTGCAGCGATGTTGCGATTTCACGGGCGCCTGCATTTTTCAGCATGACCATTTCAGTCGCGGCGGTATCTCGGTCGATCCGACCGATCACCTGGCGGATGCGCTGGATGTTATCAGCGTAATCGGCGACGACGATGCTGTTTCCGGCGCGATTGGCGGTAACCGATCCATCGCGGCTCACGAGCGGGCGCAGTGTTTCCAAAGCCGACGCTGCGTCAATAGAGCGAAATCGGAACACTTCCGTAACGAACTGATTGCGACTGGCGGCGCGCCCGACGCTGCTCGGCTGACCTGCAGCGCCTTCGGCGGGCTGAATGCGATAGGCACCGCCCGCCGAAGGCACGGCGACAAGCCCATTGGCCCGCAGGGTCGAAAGGAAGATTTCAAAATATTCAGAACGGCTTAACGGGCGATCCGTGACGACCGAAACCTTCCCCTGAACCCGGCTGTCGATGATGAACGTTCTGCCGGTGACCCGCGCCGCGTCCTGGATGAAGGCCCGGATATCGGCGTCGCGAACGTTGAGCGTTTGCTGGGCCTGAACAGGCGTCGAGAATGGTGCAGACAGCACCAGCGCAAGAGCGGCGCCACGAAGAAAGAGCTGTGTTTTCATGAACCTTGCAATGTCAGGGCGATGGGAACGGTGCTGGCGCCGCGCTCCACGATAAGGGAAAGGCGCGCGCCGGGGGATATCTGCCCCTGAAGCACCTGAAGGTCAGACGCGCTGTTTATGGGACGACCGTTGATTTGCGTCACGATGTCACCCGCCAGAAATCCGGCGCGCTGAAAGGCCGGACCTTTTGGCGACAGGACAACGCCAGTGATACGGCCGCTTTCGCTCCGCGGGCTGAAACCGATGTCCGATTTGATCGCGGCGGCCGTAAGATCCTGCAATGCTACAGGGGACGGTACAGCCTGGCCGGTTCCGCCGGATGCCGGCGGAACCGATGCAGGATCGGCCACTGGCGCTGCCTGCGACTGGTCAAGGAACACGGTTTCCTCCGCACCGCCGCGATCGATGACAATATGATCGAAGGACACAGATTTGAGCTTTACGCCGGGCAGAATTTCGTCCCCCACGGCGAAGCTGTTTTGCACGCCATCGGGCGTCGCGATTATTGCGCTGCCCAACCCCGATCCTTCGTTCACGCGGATTCCATACACGGTAATCGAAAGGGACGTGACGACCGGCGTGCCAATGGCAGCGTTCGGCGTGCGGAAAAAGGGATCGAACTGTGTGAAGAGCGTTTGCCGTTCCGCTGTCGATGGAATGACTGCCTGACGACCCTGCCAGTTGCCAAAGCTGTCCGCGGGCGTGACAATTGCCCAGACGAGGCGCGCGATCTGAATCGCCAGAAGCGCGAGCATGAGCCATTCGAGTGCCGCTACGCCATTGATGCGCTGCATATCGGGTCGCGGCAAACGCCGGACCAAAGACGCCGATCTGGTCCGCAGCATTTCGGTCATCGCAATCTGCATAGCTTTAGCGATCCCTTTGGCAGTAAGCGCCGACGGCGTGGTGCTAGGCGTCTATTCTTACGCTTACATGACGCAATTGCGACAGTTTTATTGCAGTGCATCAACCCGTTGGCGGCGGCAATAATTTTGTTTAGGCAAGCCCCATGGCTTCTCCATCCGACCAATGGCGCGCAGACGCCGATGCCGCGCGGATCGCCGCCCATCCCGGTGCGATGCGCTTTCCCAACCGCGATCTGACGCTGTTCATCCAGCGCGACTTTCTGTCAGGCACGCAATGTGCAGAACTGATCGCGCGGATAGAGAAGGATCGCCGCCCCTCGACCATCGCCGATCCCAATGGAGACGGGTATTTTCGGACGAGCGAAACCTGCGATCTCGATCCTCTGGACCCGTTCGTTGCGAACGTCGATCGCCTGATCGCCAACTATGCCGGGATCGACCCGATCTACGGCGAGCCATTGCAGGGCCAGCGTTACGCCGTGGGACAGGAATTCAAGGCGCACACCGATTACTTCGAGCCGCATGGCACCGACTTTGCCAAATATTGCTCCGTCGCAGGCAACCGCACCTGGACGTTCATGATCTACCTGAACCTGCCCCAAGCAGGCGGCGCGACGCGGTTCACCAAAGTAGGCAAGACTGTGCAGCCGGAGACGGGCAAGCTGCTGGCGTGGGACAATCGCAACGCAGATGGCGTATTAAACCCCGCTACGATCCATCATGGTATGAAGGTCCGTAGCGGGGTCAAATATGTGATCACGAAATGGTATCGGGAGCGGCCCTGGGCGTGAGCCCAAGGTCGCTCGGGATGCACCTTAGAAATTCACGCTGAGACCCAGGGTCGCAATCGTGCCGCGGTCGTACAAGTTGTAGAAGATGCGGTTTTCGCCGTTCTGCTGATATTCCTTGTACTTCGTGCCGGTGATGTTGCGCACTTCCAGTTTCAGCTCCGTTTCGATGTCACGGATGCGGATACCCTGACGTGCCACGAAATCGAGCTGAATACCCGGTTCTTCGATGATGTCGGGCTGAAGCGCTGCGCCGCGGCTCGTCACGCGCTTGCTCGCGTAAGAAAAGAGGATCGTTTGCTGTGAAAGCGTGTCCTTGTCTTCCATTCCCAGCTGCAGGTTAACGATGTGATCGGACTGCCCGGTGAGCGGTGCCCCGTCGCGGAAATAGTCGGTCGCCTTAGTCGCTGACGATGCGAACACGGCAACAGGATCGTTGGCGGACACCTTCAGCTTGGACTTCGTATAGCTGTAGTTCGCGATCGCGACGAACTTGCGCGATGCCCAGAAAGGTGCGTCCGATATGGTATCGAGCGGGAAGAACTTCTGCGCCTCCACTTCGACGCCGTAGAGATTAGCCTTTGGCGCATTCGCGAAGCTGGAAATGACAGTGTTGTCGCTGAAGCTGGCGAAGGTTTCGATAGGATTGTCGATCCGTTTGAAGAATGCCGCCACGGCAATCCGTTGTTCCGGCGCGAAATACCATTCGTACCGTGCCTCGGCATTGTACAGCTGGCTGTCGGTCAGCAACGGGTTGCCGCGGAATTCACGGTTATTGTCCGGATCGAAATAGAGCTGATAGATCAACTCGCGGAACTGAGGCCGTGCGATCGTCTTGGACGCATTCAGACGCACCTGCATATCCGGATTGAACTTCCACGTTACCGTAGCGGCCGGCAACCAGTAATCCCGTCGCAAGCTGGCATTGGCGAGCGAAGCCGTGGGCGTGGTAAACACCTGAAGCGGGGTTACAGTCTGCCTCGCCTTTTCGAAACGCACACCCAGGTTGAGGTTCAGCTTTGATGTAATGTCCGCCTGCACCTGGCCATAGCCCGCGTTGGTGAGCAATTTACCGATGAAGACCGGGTTCGCTTCATTGGTATCGATCAGATTGATCTTGTAGAAATCAATAATCGACGGCTGCAACAGATAGTCGGGTCGGAACAACCCGATAGCCGTTGGAAAATCGCTCGGCGCCCGAAATTGAAAATCGCGCACTTCCGTACGGCGCTTTGTATCGGTCACGGCATAGCCGACCGTCGCGCTGATGTCCGGAGTCACTTTATACGAAAGATCGAGGGCGCCTGACCATAGATTTTCGTTCAGATCCGAGTAGCTGACCGAGGCACTGCCGCCGCGCTGGTTGGCACCGAGCGTATTGATGAAATAGGCGCCATAAGGATCGTTGGGATCGTTGCTGCGCGCATATTCGAAGCTGAACTCATCGGGTGCCTGCCGCTTGGAGTTGGCAAAGGCGCCACGCAAATCGAGGCTGAGCGCGTCGGTCAGCTTCAACTCGCCGACCAGTTGGGTGTCGATCAGTTGCCGCTCGTACCAGGCCGTGTCCTGTTGTTGCAAAGTAGCACTACCGCTGGTGGCGCGTGTACCCACGCCCAGGCGCGCCT
This sequence comes from Sphingobium sp. BS19, assembly GCF_027925545.1. NCBI lineage: Bacteria > Pseudomonadati > Pseudomonadota > Alphaproteobacteria > Sphingomonadales > Sphingobiaceae > Sphingobium > Sphingobium sp. BS19. The sequence goes on along the minus strand of NZ_BSEF01000008.1, from coordinate 184,050 downwards.
GCTTCAACGTGTCGCGAATGTAGAGGTTGGTCCAGCGGACCTTGTTGTCGCCAAATTCAAGACCGAAGCCAAGGAGGCCGTTGGCAACGATGCGGTCATCGGTGATAACCCGCTGGAAATCGAGCTCCTTGCTCGACAGGTCGACCGAGTTCGCTGTCTGCTGAAGCGTATCGCGGGTACGCCACTTGTTGCTATAGCCGGCGGTAGCGATAATCCCCAGGCTCGCATCGTCACCCAGTTCCAGCGACGTCGTACCCGTGATGGCCGCCGACCAGTTGGGTGGCAGATGCTTGTTACGCTGGATGAGCGCGTTGCGTCCGTTCACCAGTTGGCCGGCAATCGCCTGCGTATCGACTCCCCCCTCACTGATGCGTTGACCGCTGTTGAGATATCCGACAAGAGCGGGCGGAAGATCGCGTGAGCCATTGTCGAAGCCCGTCCAGTCGCTCTTGCTGCCGTAATATGTGTAACCGAGTTGACCGGTGGTTTCGCTGTCGCCCGCAAGGCTACCAGACAAGGTGAGCGTGGTTTCCTTCGGGATGGCCTTTGTCGTCAGGTTAATGACGCCGCCGCCGAATTCGCCGGGGAAATTCGCAGAATAGCTTTTCTGAACCAGTGACGATGAAACCACGCTGGTCGGGAACAGGTCGAGCGGCACCACGCGCTTCAAAGGCTCGGGACTAGGCAGCGGGGAGCCGTTGAGAAGCGCCAGCGAATAGCGATCGCCCAGACCGCGAACGTAAACAAAGCCGTTGCCCACAACGCTAAGGCCAGTGACACGACCCAGTGCGCCAGCAATATTGCCTTCACCAGTTCGTGCAATGTCGGCGGAAGAAAGCACCGACACCACCTGGCTGGTCGTGCGCGCGATATCGCGCGTGCGGCGTCCCACGACGATGATGTCGTTGCTGACACCGGGCAGCGAGACGTCGGCTTGCTCTTCGGCCTGTGGCGGCGCGGGCGTGGGGTCGACAGCGTCCGTGGCTGTGCTGTCCGGGGCTGTGGGAACGGTGCCTGTGGCAACGTCGCCTGCGGTGTTTTGTGCCACGGCAACCGAAGGCGCAACGAGCGCCGAGGAAACGAGCAGAAGGCTGGCAAGCCCGAACGGCTTAGTCATGAGAACCCCTTTAATGTAGACGGCAAGGACGGGGCGCTGCCATTGGCAACACCCCGCCCAAAACACTAACCAGACTTACGTAGTCGGAAGCGAGGTGCAGAGGCCGCTGTTGCCTGTACCGAAACCAACAGTGTCGCTGTTGCAGGTCCAGCCCTGATACCATTTGTCGTTCGCGTCCTTGACCGCACCGATGTAGGTGGTGGTGTCGAAGAAGGCGCTGATGGTCTTGGGATCAGTTGCAACGACAGCCGTTTCGTTGGCGCCGTTGATGAACACGCTCGTCAGGCTGGGCGTGAAGGCATCGTTATTGTTGTTCGATCCGGAACCGAACAGCGTCTGAACGACGGCATCGGTAACGCCATTCACACCGAGGTACTTGGTAGTGCACTGCATGACGACAGACTTGAAGACAGGTGCGCCAGCTTCGTCGATTGCAGCATCGGCTGTTGTGGATGCAGTTTGCGGACGGCTGATACGCAGGCAGGGGTTGACCGGGCTGGCGAGGATGCCGTTGACCAGCGTGTAGTCGGTGCCACCACGCAACAGGATCGAAGCCACGTCCGAAGTGGGGTTAGGCGAGCGATCGATGAACGTGAAGTTCGCGACGCGGGTGTTCTGACGTGGCGTGTTGCCATCGGCTGCATTGTCGGAATCTGCTTCGATGATGGCGTCACCGATGTTCTGACGCTGCACTGCGATCACGTACTGGAAGTTGGCTTTGACGCCCGTGTCGGTGTCCAGATTGTCGTCTTCCGCGCCGACGGCGATGAAGTACTTCATGTTTACGACGCCGCCGAAGAATTCCGCCGCATCGTCCGAGCTGTTATACGACATGATGTGGTCAAGGATGGTGCCCGACCCGGTGCCTTCGGTCGTAAGAGCCTGAAGCTCAGAGTTCGGCGAAAGATTATATCCCGAATACCGAATCTGGACGTAGCTCATTCTACCGCTGCTGTCAGCGGGCGTTGCACCACCAAACTTAGCAGGATCGGCCGCGCCTTCCGTCTGACGTTCGCATGCTGCCGTGCCGGGCGTTACACCGGTGGCTTCGCAATCGGTGACCGGTGCACGGCCCATAAGGACGACGCCGCCCCACTGACCCGAAGAATTGATATTGACGTTCCCCAAAGCATTTTCACGACTTGTGAAAATTATCGGCTGGGTCGCCGTTCCAATTGCGCTGATCTTGTTACCGCGGTTCACTGCAAGCCAAGAAACACCGCCGCCACTTATGACGATCACGCCGGGATCAATATTAAGCGTGACGTTAGTATCGTTTGCCGATGCAGTAGGACCGCCGTCGGTACCCACGTCCACACGACCGGGCAACTGATACAAAAGACCAGCGATCTTCGGCAACGTAATGCTCTTATTGATGCGCGCAGGCAAATTACATACGCGATAGGTGCCGGTTGGGCCCGTGATCGTGCCTGCATTTCCGAGACCTTGCGGATCGGCAACAGCCGGACAGCTATCGGCTGCCACTACACCGGTCGGCGTAGGCGTAGGTGCCGGAGCGGGCGCAGGCGCAGGCGCGGGGTTATTGATCGTAACCGATCCGCCGGTGCCGGGAGATGCAATGTCGTTGGCGCCGCATGCGCTCAGCGCGGCGACGGCACAACCGCCAAGCAAGATCTTCGAAATGCGTGAAGTACTGGACATAATGTCTCCGCTCCGGCCCTGACCGGGATGTGAATTGGCTGCGGAGCGCCAAGGGGAATAATACGAATCAGCAAAGCCCCCTGCCGCCCTCGAAGCGGCGACTAGGCTCTGCTGATGACAGGTTGATTGTATTCACGTGTCGTTTTGGCGACAGTAATGTTACTGATTTGTGTCCGTTATGACGAAACGATGACACGCCCTGCGAATATGGGCGGATTGGAGCGCTTTAGGGGCTACCCCTTCAACGCCTCGCGATTGACGAAGAGCCCATCCATTTCGATCAAGCAGGGGAAATGCCCCTTATTATTCGCAAAGAACGCGCTGGGGGCAAAACCCCGCGCATCCATAAGGTCTATCATGTCGCGATAGCCTTTCCCTCCGCGATAGAGCGGCTGGATCGCCAACTCAGTCTGGATAGCGATCATGTCGCTCAGCAGATTGCCCGCCCCTTCGCAGACGATGCTGTCATGGCCCTGCGTATCCATCTTGAGCAGCGTGCGGGAGAAGCCATGCTTGGCCTGCAATTGCGGATATAGCCCATCCAGCCTCTGGCACTGCACATCGACGGTCTGGGCGACCTTGTTCCGCTCGACAAAGATCGGGTCCATCCGTTCGGCTGGGACTTCCAGCGAACTGAACTGATTGGCCGCCATCACATTGAATTGCGCCGTGCCGTCTGTATTCGACAAGGCGACGTTGAAGGCATGCCAGTACGGATCGCGCGCGGCGTTGCGTTCCAGTGCGGCAAATACCTGCGGGTTCGGCTCGAACGAGAGGATTGTGCCTTTGAAGCCGACATCGCGGCGTAGCATGGTGGCGTGCTGACCGGCATTGGCCCCGACGTCGATGATACAGTCGATATCGAATGCCGCGACCAGCCGCCGCAATTGCAAAACTTCGGGATATTCGTGCACCCGGCCGCGCAGCGAAAGGCGCAGGGCCAGCCAGCGGTCACGCAGTTCACGTTTGACGCGGGGACTCATGCGTTGGCCTTCCCGCCGCGGGCGGCGATCGCCTGTGCCTGCTGATATATGTCCACCGTTGCCGATCCTGCCTTGTCCCAATTGCCGAGGCGATGCCCCAGCGCCGCTGCGCGGTTGCCCATTTCGTGCCTGATGGCAGCGCTCTGGAGTATCGGCAAGAGGCTCTGCGCCAATGCGTCCGCGTTTTCGCAAGGGACAAGTGCGACCGCATCCTCGTCCCGTAGCGAAGAAAATAATCCTGTATCGGTACAGACCATCGCTTTGCCACAATGCAGCGCGGACAGGAATGCACCGCTGGAATCGATGTGCCGATACGGGAAGACCAGCAGGTCCGCGCTTTCGATCCATGCCGACAGGCGGCTTTCTTCCAGGAAGCCAAGGTCGGTGTGGAGCGATTGCGCGAAACCGGCGTCGGTGACGCTGGCCAGCATGGGGGCGATGTCCATGAACGGTTTTCCCGCAATCGCGAGTTCGAATTGTGCACCCTTCCGCCACAAGGCGAGGCAGGCTTCGATCAGCAGGTCGAGGCCTTTATAGGGCCGGATCGTGCCGAAGAAGAGTATGCGGGGTGATTGCGGTGGCGGCATGGCAGCGCGACTTGCATCGGTCGCAGGCGCAAGCTGCATGGGGGGATGCGGGATGATCGCGATACGTTCGGACGCAACACCTTTACTGACGAGCGCGTCCTTCGTGGTCTGGCCATGAACGATCAGCCGGTCGAAGTGGTCCAGAAGTTCCGCATAGCCTCTGCCCTGCAAATTCGCGTCGCCATGATAGGCGCTGGCATTATGGACAGTGTGGACGAGCGGAACGCCCGTATGGCTTAGGCGACGCAGGATATGTCTGTCGGCGGGCGCGAAGGGTAGCCATTGATAGTGCACGACATCGGCGCTCGGTTTTGCGCCGATCAGGCAATCGGCGACATACTCCGCTGCCTTGATCGCGCGGAACGGGAGGCCCTCGCCAACGAAGCGGCGAGCGGTTTCGCCGACGCGGAAGTAGCGCGGACTGTAGCGATAGTTTTGCGGAAGGATCGCGTCGGTCGTTCTCAGCGGACGTCCAAGCAGCGTAACGTCATGCCCTTGCGCGCCCAATGCCGCACACAGGCTGTCGTCATAGCGCCCGGTAAACAGCGATGGATCGACCATGGCGATCTTCATGCCTTCACGCTTTGCGTAAGACGGCACAATGCGAAGGCATGGAGCATCCCGGTGCCGAGGAACGTCATAAGCAATAGAAGCGAAAAGGCCTCTGTGAAAGAGACGCCATTGCGCGCGGCGAGTGCGGCCAACGGTACGGAGAGCACCGATCCCGCCAGAAAAGGCAAAGACTGGCGCAGCAGCAATCTGAACCGTCCCAGAGCCGCCTGCACATAAACCGATACGCATGTGATACTCAGGCCCAGCAACAGCAGCGCTATACCGGCCAGATCGACCCGATCAACGATCAGCTTTCCATCGAACAAGGAAAGCACCAGCACCCTGCCGAAGACGATGAGGGCAATGCCGATGGCCAACGCCATGCCGCCGCCAGCGATCACGGCCCGGAGTAGCAATTGCCTGAACCGCGCAGCATCACCACGATACCAGGCCGAAGTCAGGCGCGGCAACGCCGCCTCGATCATTGCGCGCACCAGTGCGCTGATCGAGCGGCTGACTTTGAACAGGAAATCGAACAGCAGAAGCGGGCGCGGATCGTGCGTCGCCAGTGCGATCAGGAAATACGGCGCGTTGTAGGCCACGACCTCAGAAACCGTGAGTGCGGCAGAAGCGCCGAAGTCTGCCAGATAATGCCGCCGCACATGTCCTCCCCCCACGCGAAGCGCAAACCAGTGTCCGGCCCGCAGCGCCATCCGACGATGCAGCAGCAACAAAGCCATGCCGATAGCGCTGAAACTGACCAATAGTTGGAGAAGCACCGACACGGTGAGGTTCAAGCCCACCAATGTTGCCACCAACAGCGAAAGCAGCACCAGCCGCCGCGCCATATCCAGCCCTTCCCAGAGCATATTTCGGTCCACCGCAGCCAACGCACGCTTGGCGAGCGTCGCGAACAGATTGAGGCAGGCCGTCAGGAAAAACAGCACGAACAGCCATGGGTATTGCGTCGAGATGATACCCAGCAGGATCGCGCCGATCATCGCCAGCGTCGCGGTCAGCGTCAGTCCGCCAAGCAGCGCGACCAGAACGCCCAGTTCCTCCGGCCGGAAATCGCTCGCCTCCCCTTCCCCACGCGCGGCGAGCCAGTGCCGCCGCAGCCGGTTATAGGCGATGCTCGTCAGCCCCAATTCCGCCGAGACCGTAAAATTACCGAACGCTACCAGCAGCAGGAATGCCCGGAATTCCTGAATCGGCAGCAAGCGGACAAATACATAGGTGACGGCAAAGCCCCACAGCATCGCCAGCGCCACATTGGCGAGCTTGACCAGTGCGAGGATACGCGCCGACCCTTCCAGACGTGCAACAATGGACATGGGGTGGCCGAACAGCTCAGTATGCCTTGTCGTGGACCAGCACACGCAACGTCGCCAGCACGATGCGGATATCGCGCCAGATCGACCAGTTGGTCACATATTCCAGATCGGATTGCAGCCGATCGATCAGATCCTGATGCACATTGGTCGCGCCGCGATGGCCGCGCACTTGTGCCAGCCCGGTGATGCCCGGCTTGATGCAATGCCGTTGCCAATAGCGATCGTCGACTTCCCAATACAGCTTGTCGGCTGCCTTGGCCGCAGCGGCATGGGGGCGCGGCCCGACGATGCTCATGTCGCCTTTCAGGACATTGAATATCTGCGGCAGTTCATCAATGCTGGTCCGGCGCAGAAAGCCGCCGATCCGCGTGACACGCGGATCGCTGCGTTGGGTAAGCTGCGCGGCGGCATGGTCCGTCATGTCGGCCCGCATCGTCCGGAACTTGTAGATCGAAAAAAGCCGTGCATCTCGCCCGAGCCGCGGCTGACGAAACAGCACGGGACCGGGACTGGTCAGCTTGATGGCGATAGCCACGGCGATAAAAATAGGGGACAGCAGGACAGTACCCGCGCTCGCGACGATCATATCGAACAGGCGCTTGATGATGCGGTCACGATATTGCAGTGGGCCGCCCGCCACGACCAATGTCGGATGCCGCTCATATTCGTCAAGCTTGGCCGGTGCGAAACGCATCAACTCGGGCACAAGAATTTCGCCACGCGCCTCAAGCGATTTCAAGGCTATCGACCAATCGTTGATACGCGCGCTGGGGCAAGCGACGATAACGCGTTCAGCATGCCCGATCGCTCCGGCAAGGCGGGCCGCCATCTCGGCATCGTGGCGTGCGGGGTCTATGCCCAGTTGTGAGGCATCCAAAACGCTGGCCTGCGCCGTAGATGAGAACGGAACGCCATCCACGATCACAACTGCGACCGCAGGCATTTCCCCTATCAGCGCAGGGACAACCCGCGCCAGAATAGGCCGTAGCGCGACAAGCCCAGCCATGCTGAAACCGACGCCGACGAGAAAGGTCAGGCGTGAAAGCTGCTCGGCGATCTTCCCGAAGTATATGATCACGAGCATCAGCATGATTGCCTGCATCAGCGCCCAACAGGCACGCATGGCGGTAGCGCGCGGCGTCGCCAGACTGCGCACCCCATATACGCCCGCCTGCACAGCCAGCAAGGCATAGACCGGGGCGATCATGGCGAACATGACCAGGCCGTGCGGCTTTGCAGGCTCGCCTACGAACTCGCCAATGACGAGCAGGTTGGCGAGCGCAAACGCAGCGAACAAAATGGCGATGTCCGCGATCAAGCTGATCAGATACAATCGCACACGCAACGCCGAAAGTGTCGGGCCACGCTGTTGCGTTATCATCTGATGGACAGGTGCATTCACCTGAACTTCCCTAAAATCATCATGCCGAGCAGGCTCGTAGCACTATTATCGGCGTATCGGAATATCGCTGATAATTGTTCCGGAACAGAAGCGGCTTCCGAACACAAACAACATCCACTTCCGAGAAAGAATTCGTAACACATCTTTACTCCGCGACGAGCCAGCGGCATTGCATCTGTCACGATGGCATTGATGCGCACCTCTCTTCGCTCGATAACAGCAAGCCCATGGCACCTTCTCCAGCTTGCGACAGGGGCCAAGTCGTTCAAGGACAATCCGTTCATCGGATCGAAGCGCTTGAACGGCTATGGGTTGCATGTGAAGCGAATGGCGCTTGCTCACCGGGCAGCAGCCTATCGACGCCGTAAGCTTGCGCGAGGGGTTTCGGCGGAAGATCGCATTCAGTTCGATGCACTCGGTTACGTTGCTATCCCCAATTTCCTTGGCCCCGCGCAGTTCGAGATATTACGGTCCACATTGCTGGACCGCGCATATCCTGCGCGGGAAATGTTGCAAGGCGATACGATCACCCGGCGTATCGCGATCGATGCCAAGCTGATGCGTGAGGTGCCAGGCTTGGCCAAGCTCTTTACAACGCCTCGCTGGCACGGGTTGATGCAATATGTGGCAAGCTATGCCAGCGAACCGCTATATTATATTCAGACCATCCTCTCGCATCGCGCGGAAGCTCCGCCAGATCCGCAGGAGCTGCTGCACGCGGATACCTTCCATCCCACGATGAAAGCCTGGTTCTTTCTGACTGACGTTGCGGAGGACGAAGGCCCATTCACTTATGTTCCCGGCTCCCATCGCCTGACCCAGCAGCGTCTGGCATGGGAGAAAGCGCGCAGCATGATAGCGCCCGAAGGCGTGGATCATCTTTCCGCGCGCGGATCGATGCGCGTCGATCGGGATGAACTGCGCGCAATGGGGCTTCCAGAGCCGGTCAAACTTGCGGTCAAAGCAAATACGCTGGTGGTTGCGGACACATGTGGTTTTCATGCCCGCGGCGCTTCCGTGCGACCGACGACGCGGGTGGAGATATGGGCATATGCACGGCGCAATCCGTTTATCCCGTGGACAGGGCTTGACCCGCTCTCGCTCCCGGGAATTGCGTTTCGGCGTATCTCGTTAATGTGGCTGGCCCGCGATCGACTGGCCCGCTGGATTGGCCAGCCTTGGACCGACGTCGGCGTAAAGCGGCCATCGGATGGTTGATAGCATCCCGCTAATCAAGCGATTGTCATAACAGCATATTTACTTACTCGTTATAGTTAACAAAATTGTGCAGCGCGAAAACGTGCTTGCAATACCGGCTTCCTAAACTACAAACGCGGGCGGGGCGGGATTGTAAAACATAAAGTGATTTGTGCAGGGACACCCGCGTATGAACATAGCCACTCGGATTTCATCCATCGAAAGTGGACGGCGCGTCATAGAGCAAGAAGCATCTGGCTTGAATGCCTTGAGCGCGGCTCTGGATGAGAATTTCTCCGCTGCCGTCCGGATCGTTGCCGCCACCGCTGGACGCGTAATCGTTACCGGCATCGGCAAATCAGGCCACATCGCGCGAAAGATAGCTGCGACATTGGCCTCGACAGGAACACCGGCTTTCTTCGTTCACCCCGCCGAAGCGTCGCACGGCGACCTCGGGATGCTCAAATCGGTCGATAGCCTCGTTGTTCTGTCGAATTCAGGCGCTACCGTTGAGCTACGCGCCATCGTTGGCCATGCGCGACAGATCGGGATTCCAATCGTTGCGATGGCGTCCAAGGCAGACTCGCCGATAGTGCGCCAATCCACTGTAGCCATTTGCCTGCCGCGAATGGCGGAAGCCTGCCCCGTCAAAATAGCCCCCACAACATCCACTACAATGATGCTTGCGCTAGGCGATGCGTTGGCGATCGCTGTGATGGAGATGCGCGGGACGTCGCGAACGGACCTGATGCGGCTCCACCCCGGCGGAAACATCGGGTGGAAGCTGATGCCGGTGGACACCCTGCTCCGTAGTGAAGACCCGCTTCCGCTCGTCCGCCCCACGACGGGGATGCGCGACGTCGTGCTGGAAATGACATCGACCGGCAAAGGGGCGGCGGGGGTCGTCGACGACGATGGCAATCTGATCGGCATCATTACCGATGGCGATTTGCGGCGTTCATTCGATCAGATGTTGATTGCGACGGCAGGCGATGTGATGACGTGCAATCCGATCACGGTGCCGAGCGGCACGCCGATCGAAGATGCACTGACGCTGTTGTCTGAGGCCGCCATTACGGTGGTGTTCGTGATGAGCAGCGAAAACCCCCGGCAGCCTCTGGGGTTGCTCCATATCCACAGCATGGCAATGAGCCTCTGACCGCTTCTCAGCGATTCAGAACATTCCCATGACTACGGCGATCATCATTCCTGCGCGATATGCGTCTTCGCGCTTTCCGGGAAAACCTCTGGCGCCGTTGAAAGGCGCAAGCGGCCTTTCAAAACCATTGGTCCAGCGGAGCATCGAGGCTGCGCGTACCGTTCAAGGTGTAGATCACCTGTTCGTCGCGACCGACGATGAGCGCATCGCCAACGTAGCGTTGGAATGCGGTGCACAGATCGCAATGACGCCGCCGGAATGCGCCAATGGCTCAGAACGTGTGGGGGCGGCTCTGCCTTCGCTGCCTGAAGACGTCGATGTTATCGTCAATTTTCAGGGTGATGCGCTGCTTACCCCGCCCGATCTGGTATCTATGCTCATCGCGCATATGCACGAGCATCCGAACTGCGAAGTCGCTACAGTCGCCGTGCGCTGTTCGCCAACGGTCTATGCCCATCTGGTGAACGATCAGGCACATGGTCGAGTGGGCGGCACGACAGTGGTGTGCAATGCCAGGAACGAGGCGCTGTATTTCTCGAAGCGCGTGTTGCCGCACATTGCCGTTGGCAGCACATATGAAGACTCGCCTCCCGTGCTGTTGCATCTAGGTCTTTACGCTTATCGCCGTTCGGCTTTGGAGCGTTATGCGGCTCTTCCGACAACGGACTTGGAAGCCATTGAAGGGCTGGAGCAACTGCGGTTCCTGTTTTACGGGATCCCTGTCGCGGTGGTCGTTGCCGACCCACCGGAATGGGACGCCATCGAACTTAATAACCCATCGGATACCGGACCAATCGAGGCTATCTTGTCCGCGCGTGGGATAGTATAGGCCGATCCATGAAGATTGCGGGAAAATCGATAGGCGGTGACGCGCCTTTGTTCGTCATTGCTGGCCCCTGCGTAATCGAGTCCGAAGGTCTTGTTCTGTCCGTTGCGGAAACGTTGCGTGCGATTGCCGACCGGCTGGGCATCGTTTTGATCTTCAAAAGCAGCTTCGACAAAGCCAACCGTTCCTCTGGCGCGACCTTTCGTGGGCCGGGAATGGACGAAGGCCTGCGGATATTGGAAAAGGTTCGCACAGAAACCGGCCTGCCGGTCCTGACCGACATCCACACCCCCGAACAATGCCGCGCTGCCGCTGATGCGGTCGACATGCTCCAGACCCCGGCGTTTCTTGCTCGCCAGACAGATCTGATAGAAGCGGCATCGTCGACCGGGAAGCCCGTGAACATCAAGAAAGCCCAGTTCATGGCGCCCAGCGACATGACGCAGGTCGTCGCAAAGGGGCGCGCTGCTGCTGCCCGCGCCGGTCTCGATACCGATTGCATCGCAGTGTGTGAGCGCGGCACCACCTTTGGCTACAATAATCTGGTCGTGGATATGCGTGGCCTTGCTACGATGGCGCAAACGGGTTGTCCGGTAGTGTTCGATGCCACCCATTCCGTACAAAGGCCCGGCGGACTGGGCGACCGGTCGGGTGGCGACCGGGAGTTTGTGCCACTGCTGGCGCGCGCAGCGGTTGCTGCTGGTATAAATGGGCTTTTCATGGAAACGCATCCAAATCCGGAAAATGCGCTTTCAGACGGGCCCAATGCCTGGCCACTGGACAAGGCGGAGGCGTTGCTTAGCGATCTGCTTGCTTTGTCGCGGGTTCCCCGCTCCGTGAGCTGAACGATGAAGGCGCGTATTTTGGCGGTGCCTTTGGCTGTTGCTTTATTGGCCGTCTCGGGATGCAGCATCGCTCGCAATGCCCTTTATGCACCGCGCACCGAACCTATCGCGATCGCCGAATGGACCAAAGCCCAGCCGGAGAGGCTCACCGTTTCGACCCCCGATGGCTTGATACTGGAAGGGTTTTACTGGCCACCCGCCCGCGCGGATGATCGCGATATATTTATCTTTTTCCACGGTCGCGGCGCGCACCAAGGCGTAGGCGCAAAATATGCGCAGTATCTCGCAGCGGGGGGCGATGCCGTACTCGTGGCGTCTTATCGCGGCTTCGGCGGCAATCCCGGCCATCCTTCGCGCGAAGGACTACTGACAGACGCGACTGCCTTTGTCGCAAAGGCGCGGCAGCTTGCCGGGCCAGATGCGCGCTTATGGTTCGTGGGACATTCTTTGGGCGCCGCGGTGGCATTGCAAGCTGCATGCACGGACGGGCACGAGGCAGGCGTCATCGCAATCAGCGCGTTCTCGGATATCCGCGAAGCCGCCCCGCCGCTCCTGCGGTCCTTTTTGCCCGACCAATGGGACAATCGTCGCACGGCGCATTGCGTTACTGCGCCACTCCTTATCCTGCAGGGTGCCGAAGACCGGATCGTTGCGCCCAGCAGTGCTGCCGTTCTTCTAAAAAGCAGCGGTGGACCGGCGACGGCCATAGCAATTGCAAACTGGGCGCATAAGCCTGTGATGCAGACAATGGGCCCGTGGGTGGCCGAAGCCATCGAGGCTCTTGCAAAGGGGGAAGGCACTCCGCTACCGCCATTGCCGGAACACTGGGCGATAGAGGGTGTGCATCGGCCATGATACCGTTGCTCCGCATCCCGCCCTTTCCCGGCAGCAAAGTCACGCAGCTAGTCCGTGCTGGTAAAGGTACGGATGAATCCGAAATCATCCTGCCGCTGCTACGGGATGCAAAAGTAGGCGGCACATTCTGGGCTGCTCAGCCCGCTATACCCGCTGGCGCTGTCGTCGGGTGCCCGTGGGATACGGTCAGTGCGAGGAGCATGGTTGAACGTGCCACCACCATAGACAAGCCGTTCGTCCTGTGGGCGAAGGATAAGACTGTCGTACAGCAAGTCGATACGTCGCACATCGCGGTGGTCATCGGCGACGCTGACCCTTGGCACATGACCGATAGAGCATCGATGTTCTGGGGCAATTGCGACGATGAGCGCTTGCTTATCGCGGCTTTGGCAGGGCGCGCAGTCGAGGGGATGGACGGAACACCCTATCCCGATGCCATCGCAACGCTGCACGAATACTGCCAGCAATGGGTGCACATCGACCCATTCACCACCGAACCTGTCGGCATGGCCCAAACGATTGAACTATTAGCGTATTGGCGCAGCATCATTGATGCCAATCGGACGATTGCAGCGGCTGCAGGCATGGCTTTCTGGAAGCGCGAGACGGTCGAACCGCTGCTCTGGAACGGATGTTCGAACGTTCACCATATTGCGTCACTCGATGCGCTCCAGTCCTTGCCCCCGGATGCGGCGGTTGCGGTGTGGAAAGCGAAGACACCGCCCGACCTGCTAAACGCTATAGAGCAGCGCGCGGCCCGTAACCCTGCCCTGCTGCATGAGGTTGAGGACGGGTTCATCCGTTCGATCGGCCTTGGCGCTGACTGCGTTCCCCCTCTTTCCATCACGGTCGATTCCATAGGCGTTCACTTCGATCCGGCACAAGAAAGCGCTCTGGAGCGATTGTTGAATGATGCAGACATTATGCCGGAACAGTTGGCCAGAGCGGCGGCCATACGCGAACTGATCGTATCTTCAGGCTTGTCGAAATATGGCGTAGGCAGCGGTACGCTGGACCGGCCGGGTGGAGACAAGCGGCATCTGCTTGTGCCGGGGCAGGTTGAGGACGACCGTTCGGTATTGGCAGCGCGGGGCGATGTGCGCGGCAATCTTGATCTTTTGCGGCGTGCGCGTGCTGCGGAACCCGACGCCTACATAATCTATCGCCCGCATCCCGATGTGGATGCCGGGCATCGCAAAGGCCATGTTTCGGATGAGGCGGCGCTGGCTTACGCTGACTCTATAGATCGGGGCACGGCCATTTCGGCGCTGCTGGATATGGTCGATGCTGTGCACGTGCTATCATCGCTCGCAGGATTCGAAGCGCTGTTGCGGGGTAAGGATGTCACGTGTCACGGCACCCCATTTTATGCTGGCTGGGGCTTGACCCGTGACCTTGCAGCAACACCTACGCGCCGTAAAAGACGCATCGTCATCAATGAACTAGCGGCAGCCGTGCTGTTGCTTTATCCCCGCTATTTAGACCCGGTCACTGGCCTGCCCTGCCCCCCTGAGATACTGGTGAGGCGGCTGGTTGCAGGGGTAAAGAAGGAAAGCCGATTCATCGTGCCGCTACGCAGGCTTCAGGGAAAAGTGAATCGCTGGCGATTCCGGGCGGGTTCCGTTGAAGAAGTTTGATATTGGCAATGAGCCCACCGTCGGCTTTCGCAGCAGCCCTACGGCCAAGTCGCATCTTCGCGATGTAAGTCGCGATCTTCCGCCGGCAGCGCAGCCGTCATTAGCCGGCCGTGTATTTGTCATGCTTCAGGGACCGCCCGGCCCCTTTTTCTGCTTACTGGGTGAGCGGCTGCGCGCGTTGGGTGCCGCGGTGCATCGCATCAACTTCAATGGCGGCGACCGGATCGACTGGCCGGGCGAAGGCGCCGTTGATTTTCGCGATCGCTTCGCCAAGTGGCCTCGTTTTTTCGATCATTTCCTTCGCGACAAGGGCATTACCGATGTCATGCTCTTCGGCGACTGTCGCCCTATGCATCGCGCCGCACACGGAATGGCGAAACTGCGCGACATCAATATTCATGTGTTCGAGGAAGGCTATATTCGTCCCGACTGGGTGACAATGGAACTGGATGGCGTGAACGGTCACTCTACATTGCCGCGTGACCCGAAATGGTTTCTCGAACAGGCTCGCACCCTGCCCCCCGTCCCCGAACTGCCCCCCATAACGGCGAGCTTCGATAGGCGTATCAGAGACAGCTATCGCTATTTTCATCATGTCGTCACGCAATGCTGGCGCTTTCCCCATTATCGTTCGCACCGACCTGGATCTGTATTGATTGAAGGGGTGCGGTGGGGATGGAAGCTGGTCGTAACCAAAAGACTCGCAGAGCAACGCACAAAGCGCGCGCTCGCCCGGGTTGAAGGAAAACGCTACTTTCTTTTCCCCCTTCAGCTCAGCTCGGACTATCAGATCCGCGAACACAGCCCCTTTCCCGACATGGCAAGCGCGGTGCACTATGTGCTCGACAGTTTTGCGCACCATGCAACCGCCGACGCCATGCTCCTTATCAAGGAGCATCCACTGGACGCCGGGACGACGATCTGGTCCAGGTTTGTTAAGCGCGAAGCCACACGGCAAAACCTGGTCGATCGAGTGGTTCACCTTGCGGGCGGCGATTTGGCTTATTTGGCAAAACATTCCGTTGGAATGGTCACGGTCAACTCAACATCGGGTACTTTTGCGCTTGAATCCAGAATTCCCGTTACTGTTCTTGGTGATGCGATATACGATATTCAGGGTATTACGCATCAGGGAGAACTCGACCGGTTCTGGACCGATCCACAAACGCCGGACGATGCTACGTGGCGTTCCTTTCGCCAAGTGCTGCATAATGATTGCCTAGTCAGGGGCGGCTTTGCGAGCAACACCGCGGTTTCCATATTGATAGAATCCGTGTCCAGAAGAATTTTGTCGTAGAAATCTTGTGATGACAGGTATTTTCTTCTGACAGTTAGTCAAAGTTGTATCGCTTTTTTTCGGAAACAATATGTGGCAACTGCCATTCAATATCGGCGTCAGGTGAAGTTAGAGTGCGTTCTCGTCCATTATTGTTAGACGTACGCCGCCTGATCTGGCGCATCTGGGTTGGCGGAATGCCTACGGGGGTAGACCATGTGTGCCTTGCCTATCTCAAACATTTTGGCCCCCAAGCCCAGGCAGTCGTAGAGCGCGGTCGCTTTCGGCGTATCTTGTCGCCGGAACAGTCCGACCGCCTTTTCGCGATCCTTCGTTTCGGCATAGGCGGATTTAAGCGGGACATGTCCATATTGGGGATCCGTGCGATCCTCTCGAATTTCGGTGATGCGAGCCGCGGCATGGGAAGACCATATCTCAATGTCGGCCACACCGGGCTGGACTCAAAATCGAGTGCGGCCTCTTTAGAGGTTAGCCCGATTTACCTGCTCCACGACCTGATCCCGATAACCCATCCGGAATATTGTCGCGCAGGCGAAGACGTCCGTCATACTGAACGTGTCCGAACGATCCTCAATCGCGGTCACGGTGTGATAGCCAATTCCAATGACACCGTAAAAGCACTGCAGCAGTTTGCTGGCGCGCACGATCACCCTATGCCGCCCACCTTGACTGCCTATCTTGGGACACGTTTGATGACACGTCCCGATCAGACGCCCAGCCCTATCGACCGCCCCTATTTCGTCATGCTGGGTACGATCGAAGGCCGAAAAAACCACATCCTCATGTTGAACATCTGGCGCGACATGGTTGCCGACAGGGGCGAGAATGCGCCTGTTCTGGTGATCATAGGAAAACGAGGCTGGGAAAGCGAACAAGCTGTAGATCTGCTTGAAAGATGTCCGGGGCTTTCGCGCCATGTCCTGGAGCTACCGCATTGTCCGGACGAGGAAGTGGCCCGCTATTTCCATCATGCGCGCGCCTTACTGTTCCCCTCCTTCACCGAAGGTTATGGAATGCCACTGATCGAAGCGTTAGCAACAGGACTGCCTGTTATCGCCAGCGACATCGGAGTCTTTCGGGAATTGGCCGATGATATCCCCGAATATCTTAGTCCGATCGATGGTCTCGGTTGGCGCCAAACGATTGAGGCGTACTTGCCGAAATATAGTCCGGCGCGACACAAACAGGTGGAGCGTATGGAGGGGTTTCATGCTCCCACATGGGATGAGCATTTTACCAAGGTAGATGCGTGGCTTCCAACCGTTCGGGACAGAAACGTCCTATGAACGATCTTGTTGCTTAGCCAACGGGCTCAAGCCCCTCGTCCCGCAACCATTGCTTTTCATACGCAATCTTGAAAACCCGGTTCAAAAGCGGATTACTCCAACCGCAATTGGTGCTGAAATCGCGTTTCAGGGTATCGTGATGCAATTGATGCGCTGCGGGCGTCATCAGCAGTCCTGTTTGCCGCATGACCCGCACTATCCAGACATTGTCGGCGCGATGTAATGTGCCGTGGAAATATTGGGCGAAAGCGCCGCCTAGCAGTAATGCGACCATAGCTGCGATAGCCCAGCCGGGGACCGGGAACATGACGGCCGCGGCATTCATCAGTAGAGAAAGTGGCAGCGCCCCAGCAAGAACCGTCGATCCGATCAAGCGCACGACCCCGCGCCTGCCCAGTGCATCGGGCCGTGGATGGTGGTTCTTGAAATCATAAACCAACCGTTCGAGCGGATTGATGCGCTTCATCGCGCTGCGAAACATAGTTTGATATTCCTGCGATTCACGCGATCCGCCATAAAAATATAGCCGATCCAAACCGACGCCCGTCACGCAGGGCCGATAGTCCATATACATATGAACTGCGCCAGACAGCATATCCGCACCATACCACCCGACGAGCATGGCGGGAAACACCCACCAACTGGGATCGCGCAGCACAAAGGCAACGTTGGCAGCCAGCGAAGCAAAGAACAGGGCGATCACGAAACGCATCAACATTCCAGCCCTTTAGCAGAGCATCGCCAGCCTTCCAATCGTCAGAATGGCAAGTCGATCAGACTTACGCTGCGCCCGCGATCCGGATGAGTTGAGTGGTGGCCATTGGCTGATCGGGCCAAATGCCCCGCGTGTCG
Organism: Sphingobium sp. BS19; assembly: GCF_027925545.1. Lineage (NCBI taxonomy): Bacteria > Pseudomonadati > Pseudomonadota > Alphaproteobacteria > Sphingomonadales > Sphingobiaceae > Sphingobium > Sphingobium sp. BS19. The sequence goes on along the minus strand of NZ_BSEF01000008.1, from coordinate 166,459 downwards.
TAGACCGTTTTGCTCGCCCGCTCTTCGACAGGAACGGACTTGAAGATGTCGTGATCGACAAGCACGATGAATACATCGCAGCGTTCCAACGCACTATCGATATCGATCAACTCTGCCCCCGTACCGACAAAATCCACAGGTAGGTCAGCAGCATAAGGTTCGACGAGTTTGATCCGCCGACCATAGCGTCGCGCCAATCGGGCTGCGACCTTGACCGCAGGGCTTTCACGGAAGTCGTCGATGTTGGCTTTGAACGCTAGGCCGAGGCACGCAATTTCCGCACCCGGATAGGTGTCGATCAGGTCTGACGCCTTCGCAACGACATAATCGGTTTTCGCGTCGTTCACTTCCCGTGCCGTGCGGATGATCTTCGCATTTTCAGGGTCGCCATGCACGATGAACCACGGATCGACGGCAATGCAATGACCGCCCACACCAGGACCGGGCGACAATATGTTCACACGTGGATGACGATTGGCCAGACGTATCACTTCCCAAACGTCAATCCCCATGCCCTCGGCAATGACCGACAGTTCGTTGGCGAACGCAATGTTCACGTCACGGAAGCTGTTCTCGACCAGCTTAACCATCTCCGCCGCCCGCGCAGTCGTAGTGATACATTGCCCGCGAACGAACTGGCGATAGAAGCCCAGCGCCTTTCGTGCGCAACGCGGCGTTATGCCCCCGATGCATCGGTCGTTGTCGATCAACTCGACCAGAATACGGCCCGGAAGAACCCGTTCCGGGCAATAGGCGATGGAGACGTCCGGCACCCCGCCCTGCCCCGGCATCTTGAGATCGGCGCGCAGCGTCCCCAGCAAATCCCGCATGGCTTCAGTAGTGCCAACCGGCGAGGTCGATTCCAGAATGACTGTGTCGCCCGCTTTCAATACCGGTGCGATCGTCCTTGCTGCCGACAGGACAAAGCTGATGTCGGGCGCATGATCTTCCGAAACAGGGGTCGGCACTGCGATCACGAATACATCGCTCGGCTCGACTTGGGTGGATGCGCGCAGCAATCCACGCGCGACTACACCCTGTACCAGCCCGTCCAAATCGACTTCTTCGATATGCACTCGGCCATTGTTGACCGTATCCACAACGGTCTGCGACACGTCTATGCCCAGGACCCTTGCCCCGGACCGTGCAATCAATGCAGCGGTTGGCAGCCCGATATAGCCAAGACCGATAACGGAAACCTGTTGTTCGATGTCGACCGGCATGAAATGCAAATTCCCGTGGTAGGTGGATTTGCGGACATTCCTGCCTTGAAAAGCTGAATATTTCGGTAATGGGCCAGCATCGGATTTGCCCATCGGAAGGCCAGCGTCAGGCGGCGATGTTATCCCCTTGAGCACTTTGGTGCGCATTCGCTCCGATCACGCCAGCTATCCGCGCGCTCGCCTCTCCATCCCCGAACGGATTATGCGCCCGCGACATTTCGCGATAAGCCGCATCGTCGTCCAGTAAGGCGAAAACCTCTGCCACGATCCTGTGACGATCCGTACCGACCAACTTCGCCGTTCCCGCTGCAACCCCTTCTGGTCGCTCTGTGGTCTCCCGCATGACGAGCACCGGCTTACCCAGCGAAGGCGCTTCCTCCTGTACGCCGCCGCTATCGGTCAGGACGATGTGGCACATGTCGAGAAGGCGGACGAAATGCGGATAGTCCAGCGGATCGATCATGGCGACGTTAGCCAGCCCCGCGAGTTCCGCGTCCATCACCTTGCGCACGTTGGGATTGGGATGCACCGGGAAGATGATGGCGACATCAGATCGCGCTGCAATGTCGCGGACGGCTTTGGCAATCGCTTCCATACCTCCGCCGAAATTCTCCCGCCGATGGCTGGTGATGGCGACAATGCGCTTGCCTGCAAAGCGTGTCGCCAAGTCGTCAAGGCCGCCGGCTAGCGCAGGCTCCAGAGATATGCGCGCCTTTGTCGCGAGCAATGCGTCAATCACGGTGTTGCCCGTCACATAGATGCCAGCAGGATCGCGCCCTTCCGCCAATAGAGCGTCGGCCGCCGTCTGCGTTGGCGCGAAGTTCATATCCGCGATGCAGGCTACCACACGCCGGTTCACTTCCTCAGGCCAGGGGTGATGAATATCGCCGCTGCGAAGCCCCGCTTCGACATGCGCCACCGGGATTTTGCGATAATAGGCCGCAAGACTGGCCACCATCGTCGTCAACGTATCGCCATGTACCAGCACCCGGTCGGGCTTTTCACTGTCAAATGCCTTGCCCAGTTCCACAATGAGTCGCGCCGTAAGCCCATCGAGCGTCTGGTCCGGCGTCATGACGTCCAAATCTATATCCGGTAAGATTCCTGCGATCTCCAATACCTGGTCGAGTAACCCCCGGTGCTGCGCAGTGACGCAAACACGAACGTCAACGCCGGGTGCATCGCGCAGCGCATGGATTACCGGGAACAGCTTGATCGCTTCGGGCCGGGTTCCGAATACGCACAATATCTTCATCGAAACCCCTGATGTGTAACTAATAGCGTTTCCCGCCGTTATGCCCTAAATTCCTTCACAGCCCTTTAATCGCGGCTTCTTAGATTATGCTGCACATGCTAAGGGGTCGCCACTTTCGAAAAGGCAGGACTACTCTTCATGACAGCATCTGTTGTTCCGGTTATCCTTTCTGGTGGGTCGGGAACGCGCCTTTGGCCTGTTTCACGCCCTGAACGACCCAAGCAATTGCTGGCCTTGACCGCGGCTGAGACCATGCTGCAACTGACCGCTCGTCGCACCGATGCGACCGCAGCGTCCTACATTTCCTTCGGCGCTCCGATTCTTGTGGCCAACGCCAACCATGCCGACGTGATCGAGGAGCAACTGGCGGAAATCGGTATTACCGATAGCCAGATCCTGCTTGAACCCTTTGGCCGCAACACGGCGCCTGCCATCGCCCTCGCCGCATTGGTGGCGGACAATCCTGCCGACGCTTTGCTGGTCATGCCCAGCGATCACGTCATTCTCGATCTTCCCGCCTTTCACGCCGCCATCGCGCAAGCGCTTCCGCTTGTGTCGGAAGGCTGGCTGGTAACATTCGGTATCACGCCCGACGCTCCCGAAACCGGCTATGGCTACATTCAGATGGGCGATGCCGTGCAGGGGACCGTCAAGGCAGTTACCCGCTTCGTGGAAAAGCCCGATGCAGTGCGCGCGGCGGACATGCTTGCCGAAGGGGGCTATGCCTGGAACGCGGGGATATTCCTTTTCAGGGCTGGCGCCTACCTTGCCGCTCTCGAAGAGTTTCAGCCAGACATGCTCGTCGCTGCGAAGGCATCGCTGGAAAAAGGTCGCAAGGACGGACAGCGCTTCTATCCCGACGCGACATCGTTCGAGGCCTGCCCTTCGGACTCAATCGACTACGCCGTCATGGAAAAGGCAGCGAAGGTCGCGTGCGTTCCCGTAGACATGGGATGGTCGGACGTCGGAAGCTGGGACTCCCTCCACGCCATCAGCGATAAAGACGACAATGGTAATGCCGTCCGTGGCGACGTGCTGACGCTCGATACGGCACGCTGTCTCGTCCATAGCGATGGACCGCGCGTGGCGATGGTCGGTGTCGAGGATCTGATCGTCGTCGTCGCGCATGGCGACATCATGATCCTGCGTCGTGGACAGTCGCAGAATGTGAAGAAGGTGACCGAAGCGCTGAAGAACCGGTGATCGGATGACACGTGCGCACAGGCCGACCGTGAAGCATTGGGTTTGTGCTTTCCTGTTGCTTTGGGCGACGCAGATCGTCGTGCCGTTCTTCGCCCAATTCATCTGATATGGGTCGTTCCCGCGTTTACCCTCTTAACAAACTCCAACATCGTCGCTATATGGCGCTCAAGAGTTATCGGCCCGCTTCCGCCTCCCCGGTGGAAATGGGCCAACCTTCCAACTGCCCGGGACCCGGTTCGATTTGCGCTCGAACCGAGACGAATAGGGCAGAAATCGGAAGGTAATGCCAGACGCTGACAGTGCGGATCGGACAGCCCCGACCCGCACTTTTTTGCGTCTCATGGCTGCGCGAATCGGCTGAACTTTCGCTGCAATGCGAAAATAAATCGTGATTAAAGGCAGGACCAAGCATGGCGACCAAAGCAGCTCCCCCCGCAAGCACCATGACGGGCGCAAAGAAGCGCATCCGCAAGGTTTTCGGCAACATCCACGAAGTGGTGCAGATGCCGAACCTCATCGAAGTGCAGCGTGAGAGCTATGAACAGTTCCTCCGCTCAGACCCCTCGATCGGTTATGTTTCGGGCCTGGAAAAGACGTTGCGCAGCGTTTTCCCGATCCGCGATTTCGCCGGCACGGCGGAAATGGATTTCGTCCAGTATGTGCTGGAAGATCCCAAGTACGATACTGAGGAATGCCGCCAGCGCGGGATCACCTACGCGGCGCCGATGCGCGTTACCCTTCGCCTGATCGTGTTCGAAGTCGATCAGGACACCGACACCCGCTCGGTCCTCGATATCAAGGAGCAGGACGTCTACATGGGCGACATGCCCCTGATGACGGGCAACGGCACCTTCATCATCAACGGCACAGAGCGCGTTATCGTCAGCCAGATGCACCGTTCGCCGGGCGTCCTGTTCGACCATGACCGTGGCAAGACCCACGCATCGGGCAAGTATCTCTTCGCTGCCCGCGTCATTCCGTATCGCGGTTCCTGGCTCGATTTCGAATTCGACGCCAAGGACATCGTCAACGTCCGTATCGACCGCAAGCGCAAGTTGCCGGTCACGGCGCTGCTGTTCGCGCTCGGCCTCAATGCCGAAGACATTCTGGGTGAATTCTACAGCAAGGTCACCTTCGTCCGCGGTCAGGGCGGCTGGCAGATCCCGTTCACGCCCGAAGCATGGCGCGGTCAGAAGCCTGCGTTCGACATCGTTGACGCAAAGTCCGGCGAAGTCGTGTTCCCCGCCGCTGCGAAAATCTCGCCGCGCGCCGCCAACAAGGCACAGAAGGACGGCCTCGAAACGCTGCTGATCCCGACCGAAGAAATCTTCGGCCGCTACAGCGCTTATGATCTCGTCAACGACGCGACCGGCGAAATCTATGTTGAAGCTGGCGATGAAATCAGCCCCGAGAACCTCGAAAAGCTCGACAAGGCTGGCATCGAAACGCTCGAACTGCTCGACATCGATCATGTCACGACCGGCCCGTGGATCCGCAACACGCTGAAGGCCGACAAGGCCGAAGATCGCGACCACGCTCTGTCCGACATCTACCGCGTCATGCGCCCCGGCGAACCGCCAACGCGCGAAACCGCAGAGTCGCTGTTCGACGGCCTGTTCTTCGATCCGGAGCGCTACGACCTCTCGGCTGTTGGCCGCGTGAAGCTCAACATGCGCCTCGAACTCGATGCCGAAGACACGGTCACCACCCTGCGCCGCGAAGATATTCTCGCGGTCGTCAAGGAGCTGGTGAACCTGAAGGACGGCAAGGGTGAAATCGACGACATCGACAACCTCGGCAACCGTCGTGTGCGTTCGGTCGGTGAGCTTCTGGAAAACCAGTATCGCGTCGGTCTTCTCCGCATGGAGCGCGCCGTCAAGGAGCGTATGTCCTCGGTCGACGTATCGACGGTCATGCCCAACGACCTCATCAACGCGAAGCCCGCCGTGGCTGCCGTGCGTGAGTTCTTCGGCTCCTCGCAGCTTTCGCAGTTCATGGATCAGACCAACCCGCTGTCGGAAGTCACTCATAAGCGCCGCGTTTCGGCCTTGGGCCCCGGCGGTCTTACCCGTGAGCGCGCAGGCTTCGAAGTCCGCGACGTTCACCCGACCCACTATGGCCGTATCTGCCCGATTGAAACGCCGGAAGGCCCAAACATCGGTCTGATCAACAGCCTCGCGACCTTCAGCCGCGTGAACAAGTACGGCTTCATCGAAACGCCGTACCGCAAGGTCATCGACCACAAGGTAACCGACGACGTCGTTTACCTGTCGGCAATGGAAGAAGCCAAGCACACCATCGCGCAGGCTAACGCCGACACCGATGGCGAAGGTCAGTTCATCGAAGACCTCGTGTCCTCGCGTGAAGCCGGTGAATTCCTGATGGCCCCGCGCGATCAGATCACGCTGATGGACGTCAGCCCCAAGCAGCTCGTCTCGGTCGCCGCATCGCTCATTCCGTTCCTGGAAAACGATGACGCCAACCGCGCACTCATGGGATCGAACATGCAGCGTCAGGCCGTGCCTCTGGTACGTGCCGAAGCGCCCTTCGTCGGCACCGGCATGGAAGAAACCGTCGCACGTGACTCCGGCGCGGCCATCTCGGCCAAGCGTTCGGGCGTCGTCGATCAGGTGGACGCCACCCGCATCGTGATCCGCGCCACCGACGATGTCGAACCCGGCAAGTCGGGCGTCGATATCTACACGCTGCAGAAGTTCCAGCGGTCCAACCAGGACACCTGCATCAACCAGCGTCCGCTGGTGAAGGTCGGTGACCTGATCAACGGCGGCGACGTGATTGCCGACGGTCCTTCGACGGAATTCGGTGAACTGGCGCTGGGTCGCAACACCCTCGTCGCGTTCATGCCGTGGAATGGCTACAACTACGAAGATAGTATCCTGATCTCCGAGCGGATCGTTAAGGACGACGTCTTCACCTCGATCCATATCGAGGAATTCGAAGTCATGGCCCGCGATACGAAGCTGGGTCCGGAAGACATCACCCGCGACATTCCCAACGTCGGTGAAGAAGCCCTTCGCAACCTCGACGAAGCAGGCATCGTCTACATCGGCGCCGAAGTGGAGCCGGGTGACATCTTGTGCGGCAAGATCACCCCCAAGGGTGAATCGCCAATGACGCCGGAAGAAAAGCTCCTCCGCGCGATCTTCGGTGAAAAGGCTTCGGACGTACGCGACACTTCGCTCCGTCTCCCGCCGGGCGTTGCCGGTACGGTCGTTGAAGTGCGCGTGTTCAATCGCCACGGCATCGACAAGGATGAGCGTGCGATGGCCATCGAACGCGAAGAAATCGACCGTCTCGCAAAGGATCGCGAAGACGAACGCGGCATCCTCAACCGTGCGACCTTCAATCGCCTGAAGGAACAACTTCTCGGCCAGACCGCGACCGCAGCGCCCAAGGGCATCAAGAAGGGCATCGTCATCGACGACGCGCTTCTCGATGAAGTCGAACGTCATGAATGGTGGAAGTTCGCGGTTGCGGACGACAGCGTTCAGGTTTCGCTCGAAGCCATCAAGGGCCAGTATGACGAAGCGGTGAAGACCATCGTCGACCGGTTCGAAGATCGCGTAGAGAAGCTGCAGCGCGGCGATGAGCTGCCCCCGGGCGTGCTCAAGATGGTCAAGGTGTTCGTGGCTGTGAAGCGTAAGCTGCAGCCGGGTGACAAGATGGCCGGTCGTCACGGAAACAAGGGTGTCATCTCGCGCATCCTGCTGATCGAAGACATGCCGTTCCTTGCGGACGGTACGCATGTCGACATCGTGCTGAACCCGCTGGGCGTGCCTTCGCGCATGAACGTCGGTCAGATCTTCGAAACGCATCTGGGCTGGGCCGCACGCGGTCTGGGTCAGCAGATCAAGGCAGCGCTGGAAGATTGGCGTGAAGCGAACCCCAACCCTGAGAGCGCGGCGCCGCCCGAAGCGGTCAAGGAACGCCTCAAGACAGTCTATGGCGAAAAGTATCATGACGAGATCGAAGCACGCAGCGCCGATCAGATCATCGAACTGGCCTCCAACCTGACGCATGGCGTGCCGATGGCTACCCCCGTGTTCGACGGTGCCCGCGAAGCCGACGTGTCGGCGATGCTGGAACTGGCCGGTCTGGACACTTCGGGTCAGAGCGATCTGTTCGATGGCCGTACGGGCGACAAGTTCGACCGTAAGGTTACTGTGGGCTACATCTACATGCTCAAGCTGCATCACCTTGTCGACGACAAGATCCATGCCCGCTCGATCGGTCCCTACTCGCTCGTCACGCAGCAGCCGCTGGGTGGTAAGGCGCAGTTCGGTGGCCAGCGCTTCGGGGAAATGGAAGTCTGGGCGCTCCAGGCTTATGGTGCCGCCTATACGCTGCAGGAAATGCTGACCGTGAAGTCGGACGACGTTGTCGGCCGTACCAAGGTTTACGAAGCGATCGTCAAGGGCGACGACACCTTCGAAGCTGGCATCCCGGAAAGCTTCAACGTGCTCGTTAAGGAAATGCGCTCGCTGGGTCTGAACGTCGAACTGACGTCGATCGATGAGCTCACCGAAGACGACAGCCCGGCTCTGGCGGCGGAATAAGCTCTCTCCCCTCCCGCATGCGGGAGGGGGTCGGGGGAGGGCCTGTAAGCAGGTCTGATCTCGGAACCGAATATCCCCTCCCCTACCCCCTCCCGCAAGCGGGAGGGGAACTGGAGAACTAGAATGAACGAACTGACCAACTTCGCAAACCCGGTCGTAAAGCCGGAAACCTTCGACCAGATCCAGATCGGTCTCGCTTCGCCCGAACGCATCCGTTCGTGGTCCTTCGGTGAGATCAAGAAGCCGGAAACCATCAACTACCGCACGTTCAAGCCTGAGCGCGACGGCCTGTTCTGTGCGCGCATCTTCGGTCCGATCAAGGATTACGAATGCCTGTGCGGCAAGTACAAGCGCATGAAGTACAAGGGCATCGTCTGCGAAAAGTGCGGCGTTGAAGTTACCGTGTCGAAGGTGCGCCGTGAGCGCATGGGCCATATCGAACTGGCCGCGCCTGTCGCGCACATCTGGTTCCTGAAATCGCTGCCTTCGCGTATCGGCTTATTGCTCGACATGCAGCTCAAGCAGCTTGAGCGCGTCCTCTATTTCGAAAGCTATATCGTTATCGAACCGGGCCTGACCCCGCTCGATAAATATCAGCTTTTGAACGAAGACGAACTGCTCGACGCGCAGGACGAGTATGGCGAAGACGCCTTCTCGGCCGGCATCGGCGCAGAAGCCGTCAAGCAGATGCTGATGGATCTTGATCTGGAAGGCGAAAAGAAGGTTCTTCTCGAAGAACTGGCCGTCACCAAGTCGGAACTGAAGCCAAAGAAGATCATCAAGCGCCTGAAGGTGGTTGAGAGCTTCCTGGAATCGGGCAACCGCCCCGAATGGATGATCCTGGACGTCGTTCCGGTCATTCCGCCAGAACTGCGCCCGCTGGTCCCGCTGGACGGTGGTCGTTTCGCGACGTCGGATCTCAACGATCTGTATCGCCGCGTCATCAACCGTAACAACCGTTTGAAGCGCCTCATGGAACTGCGCGCGCCGGACATCATCGTCCGCAACGAAAAGCGCATGTTGCAGGAAGCCGTCGATGCCCTGTTCGACAACGGCCGCCGTGGTCGCGTCATCACCGGCGCGAACAAGCGTCCATTGAAGTCGCTGTCCGACATGCTCAAGGGCAAGCAGGGCCGCTTCCGTCAGAACCTGCTCGGCAAGCGCGTCGACTATTCGGGTCGTTCCGTAATCGTCACCGGTCCGGAATTGAAGCTGCATCAGTGCGGCCTGCCGAAGAAGATGGCGCTCGAACTGTTCAAGCCGTTCATCTACGCGCGCCTCGATGCCAAGGGTCTTTCGATGACCCTGAAGCAGGCGAAGAAGTGGGTCGAAAAGGAACGCAAGGAAGTCTGGGACATCCTGGACGAAGTGATCCGTGAGCACCCGGTCATGCTGAACCGCGCGCCTACGCTTCACCGTCTTGGCATTCAGGCGTTCGAACCCGTCCTGATCGAAGGCAAGGCTATCCAGCTTCACCCGCTCGTCTGCTCGGCCTTCAACGCCGACTTCGATGGCGATCAGATGGCCGTCCACGTTCCGCTTTCGCTGGAAGCCCAGCTTGAAGCACGCGTGCTGATGATGTCCACCAACAACATCCTGTCCCCCGCGAACGGCAAGCCGATCATCGTGCCGTCGCAGGACATGGTCCTTGGTATCTATTATCTTTCGATGGAACGTGAAGGCGAACCGGGCGAAGGCATGATGCTGTCGGACATGCAGGAAGTGCATCAGGCACTGTTCGCAAAGGCCGTGACGCTTCACTCGAAGATCATCACCCGCGTGCCGCAGACCGACGAAGCCGGTAAGCAGTACATGAAGCGCTTTGAAACGACCCCCGGTCGTATGCTGCTGGGCGAAACGCTGCCCAAGAGCTTCAAGGTGCCTTTCGACGTCATCAACCGCCTTCTCACCAAGAAGGAAATCGGCGACGTGATCGATCAGGTCTATCGCCACACCGGTCAGAAGGACACCGTGCTGTTCGCCGACGCCATCATGGCGCTGGGCTTCCGCCACGCGTTCCAGGCCGGCATCTCCTTCGGCAAGGATGACATGGTCATTCCAGACTCGAAGGTCGGCACGGTCGATGAAACCAAGGCGATGGTTGCTGACTATGAGCAGCAGTATCAGGATGGTCTCATTACCCAGCAGGAAAAGTACAACAAGGTGATCGACGCCTGGTCGCGTTGCGGTGACGTCGTCGCCAACGCGATGATGGACGAAATTCGCGCCCAGCCAAAGGACGCGAATGGCCGCATGGCCCCGATCAACTCCATCTACATGATGGCACATTCGGGTGCGCGTGGTTCGCAGGCACAGATGAAACAGCTTGCCGGTATGCGTGGCCTCATGGCCAAGCCGTCGGGCGAGATCATCGAAACGCCGATCATCTCGAACTTCAAGGAAGGTTTGACCGTTCTTGAATACTTCAACTCCACCCACGGCGCCCGTAAGGGTCTGGCCGACACCGCGCTCAAGACGGCAAACTCGGGTTACCTGACCCGCCGTCTGGTCGACGTGTCGCAGGATTGCACCATCGTCGAGGAAGATTGCGGTACCAACCGCGCTCTGGAAATGAAGGCCATCGTTCAGGGCGGTACGGTTATCGCGTCGCTGGGTGAGCGTATCCTGGGTCGTACGACCGCAGAGGATATCGTCGATCCCAAGGACAACAGCATCGCGATCCCCGAAGGCACCTTGCTTGACGAAGCCCTGATCACGCAGATCGAAGGCATCGGCACGCAGGCCGTGAAAATCCGCAGCCCGCTGATCTGCGAAAGCAAGATGGGCGTCTGCGGCAAGTGCTACGGTCGTGACCTCGCCCGTGGTACGCCGGTTAACATCGGTGAAGCCGTCGGCGTCATCGCGGCACAGTCCATCGGTGAACCGGGTACGCAGCTTACCATGCGTACCTTCCACATCGGCGGCGCGGCGCAGCTCAACGAAACGTCCAACCTCGAAGCGGTTGCCGACGGTACGCTGGAACTGCGTGACATGCCGACGATCACGGACAGCCGTGGCCGTCGCCTGTCGCTCGCCCGCAACGGCGAACTGGCGATCATCGATCAGGAAGGCCGCGAACGTGCGGTCCATCGTCTGCCTTATGGTGCGACGATCCTGTTCGAGAACAACGCCAAGGTGAAGCTGGGCGATCGTATCGCCGAGTGGGATCCGTTCACCATGCCGGTGATCACAGAACGTCCGGGTATCGTGAAGTATGTCGACCTGATCGACGGCAAGACGCTGACCGAGCAGACCGACGAAGCAACGGGTATCGCCCAGCGCGTCGTCACGGAGCATCGTGGTTCGGCCCGTACGAAGGAGGATCTGCGTCCGCGCCTGACCCTGCTGGACGACGGTTCGGGTGAAGCGGCACGCTACATGCTCGCCATCGGTGCCACCCTGTCGGTCGAAGATGGCCAGCAGGTTGCGGCTGGTGACGTGCTGGCACGTGTGTCTCGCGAAGCTGCCAAGACCCGCGACATTACTGGTGGTCTGCCGCGCGTTGCCGAATTGTTCGAAGCGCGTAAGCCCAAGGACAATGCGATCATCGCGAAGATCAGCGGTCGCGTCGAATTCCTCAAGGACTATAAGGCGAAGCGCAAGATCGCCATTCGTCCCGAGGATGGCGGTGAGCCAGTCGAGTATCTGATCCCCAAGAGCAAGGTGATCGACGTTCAGGAAGGCGACTTCGTGAAGCGCGGCGATAACCTGATCGGCGGCTCGCCTGATCCGCACGATATTCTCGAAGTGCTCGGCATCGAGCCGCTGGCTGAATATCTCGTGTCGGAAATTCAGGAAGTCTATCGTCTGCAGGGCGTGAAGATCAACGACAAGCACATCGAAACGATCGTTCGTCAGATGCTGCAGAAGGTTGAGATCACCGATGGCGGCGAGACCACGTTGCTGGCTGGCGAACAGGTCGATGCCGAAGAGATGCACGAAATCAATGCGAAGCTTTCCGCAGGGCAACAGCCCGCCATCGGCAAGCCCGTGTTGCTCGGCATCACCAAGGCGTCGCTGCAAACCCGCAGCTTCATCTCGGCAGCGTCTTTCCAGGAAACCACCCGCGTCCTTACCGAAGCGGCGGTTCAGGGAAAGAAGGACACGCTGATCGGCCTGAAGGAAAACGTCATCGTGGGTCGTCTGATCCCCGCGGGTACGGGCGCAGGCATGAACCGCCTGCGCGTGGCGGCTTCCAGCCGCGACGCCGCCCTGCGCGCGCAGATCAAGGGGCTTCAGACACATCTGATCGCGCCGCAGACTGCCGCCGAAGAACATGCTGCCGAATTGCAGCAGGGTCCGGAAGCCGCGATTGGCGACGATCCGCTGGGTGCCGTTCAGGGCGAAGAATTCACCACGAGCGACATGGAGTGATAGGATAGCGACCGCGCTTCTCAAGGAGCGCAGTGGGTAAAATGAACAAGCCGCCGGGTGAGAACTCGGCGGCTTTTTCGTGTCTGTCGCGGATTGGAACATCGTGGCGCGTGTCGGGTTATTGTGGTTGGACCATCCCGAGGAGACACGAATTGAACAGCAAACTTGCTATCTTCGCTGCCTCGTTCATAGCGGTCGGGTCTATTTCGGGCATCGCTCTGGGCCGATACGCCACGACGCCACATAGCTCGGGCGCAATCAAGGAAGCGGACGTGAGCGATACTGCGGACAGTTTCGACAGTGCGCAAAAATCGCCCATCGGTACGACAGCAGAGATGCTAGCCCCCGATCATATTCCGGTCTGCAGAAAGGGGTGCGGCCCCACTTTGGACGAACGTAAAAACGCCAGCTATTATGGCGACGAATATAGCCGCCAACTCGATTCGATTTATCGCGACGATCAAGAGTATGCGGCCAGCGATACAATGATCGCACAGCCTACGGACATCATGCCGCAATCGGCGCATCGGGATACGGCCGTTCCGCCATCCATGGCCCCGCCCGAAGCGGTTCCGACATTAGACTCGCCGCATCATGCAGCAGACATATCATCTGTGCACGATGCGGCGAGCGAGGAACTGGCCCTCTAAAACAGACTTATTCGGCAGCCTCAGCAACGGCAGCGGCGGGCTCCGTCCACACCAGCACAGGCTTGCGCGCTGCAAGGGTCTCATCCAGACGGCGACGCGGCGCAAAATAGGGCGCACCCTTCAACGCTTCGTCTCCCACCTTGGCCCGCTCCGCAACCGAGCGGAACGCCGTGATGAACTGGTCGAGCGCTGCCTTGCTTTCGGTTTCGGTAGGCTCCACCAGCATGGCACCATGCACCACCAGCGGGAAATACACCGTCATCGGGTGGAAGCCTTCGTCGATGAGGCCTTTCGCGATATCCAGCGTGGTGAAGCCCTCGGCCATGCCCTTATCGCTGAAAAGCGCTTCATGCATACACGGCCCCGATCCTGCGAACGGCGCGTCCAATGCGCCTTCCAGACTGCGCAGGATATAATTGGCGTTCAACACCGCATCGCCACTCACCTGCCGCAGCCCGTCGGACCCATGGCTCATGATATATGTCAGCGCGCGTGTGAACATGCCCATCTGGCCATGAAACGCGACCATGCGTCCGAAGCTGCCGGCGTGATGCTCGCCAGCCGTTTCCTCTTCGACCAGCACATAGCCATCGTCCGTTTTCTCAACGAATGGCAACGGTGCGAACGGCGCCAATGCCGCGCTGAACACAACCGGCCCACTGCCCGGCCCACCGCCGCCATGGGGGGTGGAGAACGTCTTGTGCAGGTTGATATGCATGGCATCGACGCCCAGGTCGCCCGGGCGCACCCGACCGACGATGGCGTTGAAATTCGCGCCGTCGCAATACACAAATCCGCCAACCCCATGAACGGCATCGGCGATCTTCTTGAGATCGCGCTCGAACAGTCCGCACGTATTGGGGTTGGTAATCATCACGGCAGCCACATCTGGCCCCAGCCGCGCCTCAAGCGCAGCCAGATCGACGCGCCCTTCCGGCGTTGCGGGGATGTCCTCCACCGCATAGCCACAGAAGGCGGCCGTAGCCGGATTGGTGCCATGGGCACTTTCCGGCACCAGCACGACCGAACGCGCATCGCCGCGCGCCTCCAGCGCAGCCCGAATGGCGAGCAAGCCGCATAGCTCGCCATGCGCGCCAGCCTTGGGGCTCATCGCCACAGCCGCCATGCCCGTCAGCGTCTTGAGCCATTCGGCCAGTTCATGGATAACGCCCAGCGCACCCTGCACAGTCGCTACCGGAGCAAGCGGATGAATATCCGCAAATCCGGGCATCCGCGCGACCTTCTCATTGAGGCGCGGATTATGCTTCATCGTGCAGGAGCCGAGCGGAAAGAAGCCCAGATCGATCCCGTAATTCTGCCGCGACAGCCGCGTATAGTGCCGCACCGCCTCCGGTTCGGACAGCCCCGGCAATGCCAGCGCTTTACGCCGTTCCAGCCCGCCCAAACGGCTCTTAACTTCAGGCGCGACCGCAATATCGACGCCAGTCGTGTCGTGCGACCCGATCTCGAAGATCAGCGCCTCTTCCAGCATCAACGCCTTGTTGCCCGTGGTCGTGGGCCGACCCTCATGCGCTACGGCTACCGGCCGCGTCGGGCGACCTTCCTTGAGCATGGTCATGCCAGTATCTCCTTGAGCGCCGCGCACAGAGCGTCGATGTCTTCCTCGGTCGTCGTCTCGGTCACCGCGACGATCAGGCCATTTGCCAAATCAGCAGCTTCCGGGAACAGGCGTCCCAGCGACACGCCGCCCAGTATCCCGCGATCTGCCAAGGTCCGCGCTACTTCGCGCGCATCCTTGTTCAGCGTCACGGTAAATTCGTTGAAGAAGCTGTCGTTCACAACAGTCACACCGGGCACCTTCTCCAGTGCCTCTGCCGTCTGAACGGCACGCCCATGGTTGAGCGCCGCCAGATCGGTCAGCCCCTTCTCACCCAGCAATGTCATGTGGATCGAGAAGGCCAGAGCGCACAGCCCGGAATTGGTGCAAATGTTCGACGTCGCCTTTTCGCGGCGGATATGCTGCTCGCGCGTCGAAAGCGTCAGCACAAAGCCGCGCTTGCCCTCCGCATCGACAGTCTCGCCGCACAAGCGTCCCGGCATCTGCCGCACATATTTCTGCTTGCACGCGAACAGGCCCAGATACGGCCCACCGAATTGAAGGCCGACGCCAATCGACTGGCCCTCGCCCACCACGATGTCCGCGCCCATATCGCCCGGAGGCGTGATTGCCCCCAACGCGACCGGCTCGGTCACCACGGCGACCAGCAACGCGCCGACCTCATGCACCTTGTCCGCCAGAGCCGACAGATCCGCAATGCGCCCCAGAATGTCGGGATATTGCACCACGACACAGCTCGTGTCCCGGTCAATCCCGGCCATCAGCGCTTCCATGTCCGTCGCGGCTTCCGCCGTGGGCGTATCGTACACCAACTGGTCGCCGGTAAATTTCGCCATCGTCTTGGCGACCGACACATAATGCGGGTGCAGACCCGACGACAGCAGCGCCTTGCCGCGCTTGGTAATCCGCCGCGCCATGCCAATCGCTTCCCAGCAGGCGGTCGAACCGTCGTACATCGAAGCATTCGCCACGTCGCACCCGAACAGCCGCGCGACCTGCGTCTGGAACTCGAACAGGACCTGCAACGTCCCCTGCGCGATTTCCGGCTGATAGGGAGTATAGGCCGTCAGGAACTCGCCGCGCTGGATCAGGTGATCGACGCTGGCGGGAACATGATGGCGATATGCCCCTGCCCCCAGGAAGAAAGGCACGTCGCCTGCGACCATATTCTGCCGCGCCAGCTTCCCCATGTGCCGCTCCACCGAAAGCTCGCTAGCGTGATCGGGCAGATCGGCGATCTTGGCCGTCAGTCGCGCCTCGGCAGGCACATCCACAAACAGGTCGTCGATCGAGGACACACCGATGACATTCAGCATTTCGCTGCGGTCGGCATCGGTCAGGGGAAGATAACGCATTCTAATTCCTTATGCGTAAATTACAGACCAGCGATGAACTTGCGATAATCGGCTTCGTTCATCAGCCCTTCGAACTCGCTGCTGTCCGCAACCCGCAGTTTGAAGAACCAGCCATCCTCTTCCGGATCGCTGTTCACCAGCGCAGGTTCTTCTTCCAA
Source organism: Sphingobium sp. BS19 (assembly GCF_027925545.1). Taxonomy (NCBI): domain Bacteria; kingdom Pseudomonadati; phylum Pseudomonadota; class Alphaproteobacteria; order Sphingomonadales; family Sphingobiaceae; genus Sphingobium; species Sphingobium sp. BS19. The sequence continues at coordinate 150,085 of NZ_BSEF01000008.1, read as the reverse complement.
AGCGCCATTGGCTTCGACGACTTCGCCGGAGATTGGCGCATAGACATCGGACGCCGCCTTGACGGACTCGACCACAGCGGCATCATCGCCCTTGTCGAACTTCGCCCCTTCGGCGGGCAACTCGACGAACACGATGTCGCCCAGTTGTTCCTGCGCATATTCGGTGATGCCGACAGTGGCGATGTCGCCATCGACATCGATCCATTCATGCTCTTCAGTAAAGTAACGGCTCATTTTCAGGCTCCCGGTTTAAGACGGCGATAATTGTGGGGGACGAATGGCATGGGCGCGACCTTGGCCGCAAGGCGCTTGCCGCGGACTTCGATTTCCAGCGCAGTGCCGATGGCGCAATGCGGGGTCGCAACCCAACCCATTGCGATGGGCGCGCCGACAGTAGGGGCAAAACCACCGGAAGTGACCATGCCAACCTGCGCATCGCCAACAAAAATGAGCGAACCTTCACGAGCGGGCAAACGCCCGTCGATCGAAAGGCCGACGCGGCGAGACGGCACACCATCGGTCAGTTCCTTGGCTATACGCCCATGACCGATAAAACCGCCCTGCTCCCGGCGACGCTTCGAAATCGCGAATCCCAGATCGGCGGCGATGGCGCTGACCTTCGTATCGATATCATGCCCGTACAGCGGCAACCCTGCCTCAAGCCGCAAGGAGTCGCGTGCGCCAAGGCCGATAGGCTTCACCTGCGGCAAAGCGCACAACGCATCGGCCAAAGCCTCGGCGGCTTCCGCCGGAACGCTGATCTCGAACCCGTCCTCACCCGTATAACCGGACCGGGAAATCCAAAGATCGTGGCCACCAAAGGTGAACGCATTGCACTGCATGAAATAAAGGTCGGCGGTCTCAGGGATAAGCTCCGCCAGCGCGGCGCCAGCCTCCGGCCCCTGCAGCGCCAGCAGCGAGTGGTCTTCCATATGGTTCATGGTGATATCGTCAGGCAGATGTTCGCGCAGCCACCCGATATCCTCGAACTTCATCGCGCCATTGACGACCATGTAGAAGTCATCGGGGCGACGGCTCACCATCAGGTCATCCAATATGCCGCCATCCTCATCGAGCAGCAGCGAATATTTCTGGCGGAATGTCTTGAGACCCAGAATATCGCCCGGCAGCACCGTTTCGAGAGCAGCATCCACATCGTCGCCGCTGAAGGCCAACTGCCCCATATGGCTCACATCGAACAGACCGGCATGGGTGCGTGTCCAGGCATGTTCCGCCATGATCCCTTCATACTGGATCGGCATTTCATAGCTGGCAAATTCGACCATCCGTCCGCCGCGCGAACGATGCCATGCATCCAGCGGCAGGCGTTCGGGACTCGCCGTTTCGGGCGCTGAGTCGTCCAGAATTTCACTGGGTTGGGTGGTCATCCTGGTCTCCGACAAAACAATAGGGTCCATGTAATGGCATAACGAACCAACACGCGTGGCCCATCATGTCACCACCCCCTCTGTCGCGGAACCTGAGAGATTTGACCACATCGACCCCAAACTCAGGGTATCCAGCGGCTTACACCTTCGGTGGAGCGGATTTACGCCGCTCGCTTTCCAGAGTGTCTGAACATGAGACGGTCCTTGTCGCCTGAGAGATTCCGGGGCGGTTGCTCCTTCGGCGGTCGCTCCGGCTTTTACCCCGCAGCGACACTCTCCCGTATCATGCCCGCACCGAATCCGGCGCGGAGACGATTCGTCCTTTCCCCAATTCCGTCAGCGCGTCAATCCATCAGAAGTGGTACGCGCCGCCCGAATAACGCTTGGTAACAGTTTTCTGCATAACGGTCGGTCATGCCGGCAATGAAGTCGGCGATATGGCGGCTGCGTTCCGGCTCATGCGCGCCACAGTCCTCGGACCATCCATCCGCCATTCGCGTCGGGTCTTCCCGATAGGCGGCAAACAGACCGGTGACGATAGCGCGAGCGCGCTCGGCGGCGGCGAGCTGTTCTGGATGATGATAAAGCTCTGCATACATGAAACGCTTCAATGCCCGTTCCTCGGCGGCCATTTCCGGCGAAAAGCCGATGAGCGCACGTCCCGCTGCGCGTACATCCGCAACACTTGTCACGCCCGCCGAAGCAATGGCGGCCCTGCTCGTTTCCAGCACATCGTTCACCATCAGGCCGATCTGGTCGCGCACCAGTTCACGGAGTAATCGCGCCTCAGCGACATCGGGATGCCGCGTCCGTACCCGTTCCCAGCATCGCGCAACCATCGGCACTTCGAGCAACTGGTCGAGCGTCAGCAATCCGGCACGCAATCCATCGTCGATGTCATGATTGTCATAGGCGATGTCGTCTGCAATCGCGGCGACCTGCGCCTCCAGCGATGGCCAGCTATGCAGGTCGAGCGGCATCATCGCATCGATTTCCGCCATCGCCCAACTGGGCCGATCGATCGGGCCGTTATGCTTGGCCAACCCCTCCAGCATGTCCCAACTCAGGTTCAGTCCGGCAAAACGCGGATAGGGGCTTTCCAACAGCATCAGCGTGCGCAGCGTATGGGCGTTGTGGTCGAACCCACCCTGCTCCGCCAGCGCTTCCTCCAGCGCATCTTCCCCCGCATGACCGAACGGCGGATGGCCGATATCGTGCGCAAGGCACAAGGCTTCGGTCAGATCTTCGTTGAGGCCCAGCACCCGCGCAATAGTCCGCCCGATCTGCGCGACTTCCAGACTGTGTGTCAGTCTTACCCGATAATGGTCCCCATCCGGTGCCACGAACACCTGCGTCTTGTGGCGCAGGCGGCGGAAAGAAATCGAATGGATGATCCGGTCCCGGTCGCGCTGAAACATGTCGCGCGGCCCGCGCGTCTCGCCGCCGGGTTCAGGGTGCAGTCGTCCGCGGCTGTCATCGGGCTTTGCGGCATAGGGAGCGGGCATCGTCATGCGCGCGATGTAGCCGACCGGAGCGACCGTGCAAATGGCGATATCCTGCGATCAGCACTCCACGACATTGACGGCCAGCCCGCCAAGGCTCGTTTCCTTGTACCGGCTCGCCATGTCCTCGCCCGTCTGGCGCATCGTTTCGATGACCGCATCCAGACTGACGATATGCCGACCGTCGCCTTGCAGCGCGAGATAGGCCGCGTTGATCGCCTTCACCGCGCCCATCGTATTCCGCTCGATACAAGGAATTTGGACCAGCCCGCCAATGGGATCGCAGGTCAGCCCCAAATTATGCTCCATGCCGATTTCCGCAGCATTCTCGACTTGCTGATTGGTGCCGCCCAGCACCGCCGCCAAACCCGCCGCCGCCATGGAGCACGCGACGCCCACTTCGCCCTGACATCCCATCTCCGCCGCCGAAATGGAGGCGCGCTTCTTGTACAGAAAGCCGATAGCCGCCGCAGTCATCAAAAGCTGCCGCTCGCCTTCCCGGTCCGCACCCGGCACAAACTTGCGATAGTAACGCAGTACCGCAGGAATGACCCCCGCTGCGCCATTGGTCGGCGCGGTAACAACTCTGCCCCCCGCAGCGTTCTCCTCATTCACCGCCAGAGCGAACAGGCTCACCCACTCAAATACCGCCGCAGGCTGCATACCTTCCTGCCCCGCGCGCAACCGTGCATGGATCGCCTTTGCCCGACGCCGAACCTTAAGACCCCCGGGAAGCATCCCTTCCTGCTTCATGCCCCGATCGATCGACGCATTCATGGCGTCGATCACATCGTCCAGAAACGCTTCGGTCTCCGCCTGCGGACGCCACGCCGCCTCATTACGCATTACCAATGTCGCGATGCACAGTCCGGTCTCTTCCCCTTGGGAAAGCATCTCGGCTCCGGACGAAAAGGGCAGCGGCTGAACGAGATTATGCCCGATCTTCCCTCCGCCCGAAGACGCATCGGCGATGGCATCCCCGCCCAACACCGCACCACCGCCGACGGAGAAATATTCGCGAACGATTTCGCTGCCGTCGGCCATCTGTGCAGTGAAGCGCATACCGTTGCTGTGCTGCTCCAGAAACACGCCCTTGTGGAACAGCAGATCGCGGTCTTCCACGAAAGGGACCGACCAGTCGCCAAAGCGAATGACCTGTGCCTTGCGGATTTCGGCGATCTGTGGGGCTATCGTTTCGGGATCGGCTGTCTCCGGCCGCTCCCCGGATAGTCCCAGCAAGATGGCGGTGTCGGTCGCGTGACCATGCCCCGTCAGCGCGAGCGACCCGAACAGTTCGCACGTCACATTTTTGGGCTGTTCCGGCAGCACCTCCATGAACATCAGTGCCGCCCGCATCGGACCTACAGTATGCGAACTGGACGGCCCTATGCCGATGGTGAACAGATCGACCACGCTGATCGCCGCGCTGCTATCGATGCGCGACCGTTGCCGGGGCCGCGCTTCAGCAAGCACGGAATCTGCATCGGTAGTGGTCACATCAATAGTCCTTCGATACGCGAACATTGGCGCTTTGCCGTCCGATGGTGGAAACGCTCGACAGCAAAGATAACCACCGTGTTACCTGATATTCTATGCGCGTTGCCGAATAGCCCTGCCCATCGGTGATCAACTCGACATAGGTCTTCCGGGTGAGATATTTGCCAGCCGCAACGGACGTCCCCTGACCGATGGTCGGATCGGCGGGCAGGATACGCAGGCGATCGAGGCCCGCTGCTTTGCGCACGGCGTTGATGGGGTCCAGACCACCGCCCCCGCCCCGCAACGATGTGACCGCTGTCGCCAATTGCAGCGCTTCGGGCGCAGACAAATTGGTGATCGACGTTCCGAACAGCAGGCGAGACAACAACTCGTCCTCCGGCAGCGCCGGTATGCTGGTGAAGTTGATGACAGGTTTCAGGCTGCTCCCCGTCACCCGGATAGTCGCATTGATCCCATTAAGGCTTGCTGCCGCTTCGATATCCAGCGTCGGGTCAGCAGGCGTAGAGCCATCGAACCGGATACGTCCTTCGCTCAGGTCAAAGCGGCGACCGGCAAACTCATATCCGCCGCGCACCAGATCGACCGTCCCCTGAATGGCAGGTGCCGTCACCGTGCCACCAATGTCCAGCTTGGCGCGCCACTCGCTGTTGAGGCCAAGGCCCGTCACGGTCAGCCGATTGCGCGCGTTCGCCTTGATATCCAGCTTCCAAGGCGCACTTGCCGTCGCCTTCTCGAACTCCTCACCGCGCCGGTTGACTTCGATCACCCGCAATTCCGGAATAGCGGCCACCGCAGCGGCCTGCCCCAGCGTAAAGCGGCTACGGATAAGATCGACATTCCCCGCAATCGTGCCGCCCACGCCATCGGACGTAATCGTGATCGGCCCGGTCACCGTCGCCCCAATATCGTCCCGCTCCAGCAACGCCGCATTGGTCGCCTGCATCGACAGATCCATCGCGACGCCCTTGCCCCCTGCAAAGTCGAAGCGTCCGGTGCCGGTGACACTCCCGCCGCCGCGCGCATTGCCGGAGAAGCTGGAGATGACCAGTTGCGATCCGCCAAAGCGACCGCGCGCTTTCACACCGGAAAGCCGCATTCCCGTGATCGGGCTGTCGATAGTCGCATTGTCGCTGGCGAGCGTTCCGTTGATGACCGGATTGTCCAGCGTACCGCGCACGTCCGCAGCCACCGCCGCCGGACCGGTCAGATCGATAATCTCGATCCCCGTAAGCCGCCACAAGGTATCCGCCGTACCGTTATACCGCATCTGCGCGAACAACGGCGCAGCATGAAGCCGCTGCATCAGATCGCCCGACCCCAGCGGCGTCAGCAGCGCCTGCGCCCGTCCAATCGTCTTGCCATCGGCGTTGATCGTCGCCCGCGCAGCAAGCCGGGTCGCGGACAGCACGGCATTGACGCCCACATCCACCGGACGGGACGTCAACGCCAGCCCGGACCGTGTCAGCCCCCTTATCCGCAAATTCGCCGTTCCCGTCGGCACGCCCCCACGCGGTTTCACATAGCTTAGCGTCCCCGTCGCGGCCCCGCCAAGGCCCAGCGTATCATAAGCAATGTCCAGCAATGCCAGCGGCAGCTTGTTGAGCCGTGCCTCGATCTCCGTCGACTCACCGCCCAGACGCCCCGCAAATTGCGACGTGCCGCCGCGATAGTTGACCGTCGTCGGCGCCAATCGCCAGCCGTCATCGGTCTTCGTCAGCACCGCAGCGCGCGTCAGGGTGATCGGTCGCCGATCAAGCGTTCCCGCCGCCATGATCGACACCCGACCCGGCGTAACGTCCGCATCGAACTTCAGATCGAACAACCTTCCGCGCTGCCCCAGAACGCTGGCAGTCACCTTGCCGCTCCCATCCACCAGCTTGGCGTTTCCATCGAGCCGGTTGATCCGCATGGGCCCCACTTGCAGCCCGCGCGCCGTCACCGTCGCGTCGATGGTCGTGCCGGTCGGTTCCAGCAAAGCCGTCGCAGTTAACTTCCCGCGACGCACCCGGATGCTGGTTGGCCCATCGAAAGTTGCATCGGTCGCCGTCAACTCGGTCTTGATCTGTTGATCGCCGCCCACAGGCGCCAGAGCCACGAATCCCGCCAGAGCGCCGCTAACATCCAGCCTTCCGTCCAGTCCGCCAGTCACCGGCAGGATACGTCCCCGCGCAACCGATCCGGCCACGGCCAGCCGGTCGACGAATATCACGCTCTGCGCACCCTTCGGCAGCGAAATGGTCCCATTGCCCGTGAACATGCCAAGGGTCGACATGCCCTCGGTCGTGAAAGCATAGCCAAGGACGTTGGGATCAAGGTGCACCTTCACATTAGCCAGCCCGGCGGCATCCATCGGCCGCGCCAGCAGCACGTCCACCGTCGGCCGGTCGATTATCCCGTCGATCACAAGTTTGACCGGCCCGTACGTCTTGTGAGACCCGCCCCCTTCGAAATGGAACGTCTTGTCGGGCCGCCTGTAGCCATTGGCCGACAGCGACAAAAGCGGCGTATCCAGCTTCAAACCGCTCAGGATCAATCGACCATCCGGCCCCAGCGACAAGCCGGATCGCAGACGCGGCAACCCGCCTCCCAATGTCCGGAAGAAGCTGTTGTCCAGCCGCCGCATCGTCGCCAGCGCCTGCCCTTTCAGCGTAAATGCGCCATTGGCTCCGGGCACCGCCTGCACCTTCGACCGCACATCCACAATGCCCAGGCCAGGGATCAGCAATCCGTTAATGTCACCCGTCAGCCCGATATCATACCGCCCGGTCTTCAGGTCCGCGATAACGATAAGCGCGCCCTTCAACTTGTCGGATCGCACCTGCAGCGGGGTGGACGTGATCTTCTGTCCATTGATCTGCAGCGCACCGGCCAGCGAAAAATTGCGGACGATGCCCGCCACCACATCGCCTTGCCCGTCAAGCTGACGCGCGGACAATTTGATGGGCACGATGGCAGGACCACCCTTTGCGCGCCGCCCCTCACCCTGCGCCCGGACATCGCGCAATATCGTCTTGCCGAACGCCAGTTGCTTGGCGGACAGCAGATATTCGAAACCCACCGTCGATATCGGCCCATCCAGCCGCACCCGCGCAACGACATCGCGCCCCGTCATCGTCTTGAGCAACGCCTGCGGCCGTGCCAGCTTCGCGTCGATCCGCATGTTGTCGAGACTGCTGTTGCGCAGATCGAACGCGCCGTCCGCCGTCAGATCGATGGCCGCAGAGCGCAGCTTCATGGTGCCGTCCAGCACCCGGTTTTCCAACGTCCCGGTCGCGGTCAGATCGAGCCGGGGGGCCGAGAGACGCTGGATCAGGCCGTTGCCCGCTATGGCTTGCCCCTCAACATCGCCGGTCAGTTGATACTGCCCCTTCGTCGCCGCCAGCCGCAGCGAAACCGCCGGAACCTTATCCAGCGAAGCAATCGCCGTCCCGTTCCATTTCGCCCAGGTGCCATCCCCCTGCACGCGGACATTGGCGTCCTGTTTCAACCCGGCCATCATCGCCAGCACGCCACCCTTGGGCGCATTGACGGTGACGTCTACATCGAACCTGTTGTCGTCCGGGCGGCTATCCAGCGACAGAATGACGGCATCGGACCCGCCCAGCACACGGGCTTGCAAGTCGATCACGGCACGGCCGGAACGGATGTCGGCATCCCCACCCAGGGTAGCGACCTGCTCCCGCCCGGTGACCTTTTGGGCGAGCGTCAACCGCTCCACCTTGAACTGCATCAGCCGGATGTCGAGATCGGGCAGGATCGGCCCCTGCACCTTGGTCGGCCGCAATTTGGGCAACTGATGCAGCGTTGCGCGCGGTATAAACAGGCGATCGATGTCCAGCCGGTTCGATATCCACGCGACCGGCCACCAGTCGAGTTGAACGTCCGGCGCGGAAAAGAACAGCCCGTTGGGATCGTACAGGCGCAGGTCGCGCAACCGGGCCTTGCTATAGATACTGCCGTCGATCCCGCCGACCTTGATCCGCAAGCCGGATTGGGGCGCGACGCGCTCTATGCGGCTGATGACGAAACGATGGCCTGCGTCGGTGTCGAGCCAGACGACCGCCCCGACAAGCGCCACGGCCAGCGTCAATAGTACGCCCAGCACCCATCGCTGCCACCGCCCGCGCTTCGCTTTGCGCGCGACGGGCTGGACCTCAGCTTCGGGTGTAGGCTCGTCCATCAGAAGGCCTGCCCAAGCGAAACATACACCGCAATCTTCGAATCGCCGCGCTGCGGATTGATGGGCGTGCCTACGTCGATGCGGATCGGACCGAAATTGCTGTAATAGCGCACACCGACACCCGCACCGATGCGCAGATCGTTGAAACGTGGCAGCGCCGCCGTCGAGATGTTGCCCGCATCCACAAACGGCACAACGCCGAAATTACCGAACCGTACGCGAGCCTCCAGTGAAAATTCCGCCAGGCTCTTGCCGCCGATAGGATCGTTATTCGCGTCACGCGGCCCGATGGCCTGATAACCATAACCGCGCACCGATCCGCCACCGCCCGCATAAAAGCGCCGGGACGGTGCAATCCGGCTGACGGTCGAACCGAAAATCGTGCCCAGCCGCGCGCGTCCTGCCAGTGTGATCCGATCGGACATGGGCTGATATATGCTGCCGTCGATCTGCGCCCGGATGTATCCGAAAGTGCTGTTTTGGAAAGACAGCTCCGGGCTCAGGCGACCACCCAGTCGGAACCCTGTGGTGGGGTTCAGAAGGTCATCACTGCCGTCATAGGTCAAGCCTGTCGGCAATGCACCGATGAAGAAGGTGCGCCGCCCTCCGCGTAACTGACTGAAGCTGTCACGTTCGTCGGACGCCACCAACTCCCCGCCGACACTCCAAACCCACTTCTTCTGGAATATGATATTGGTCTGGCGTTCCAATGTGCCGGACAACTGCACTGTCCGCGCGTCAAAAGCGTTGCGGTTAATGTTACTTACAGACAGCAGGCCCGTCAGAACCTGATCGCGCTTTCTGAAGTTATTGCGACGGTAGGTAACCGATCCGGTCTGCTCCTGCGTTCCGGCTACCCCGCGCACTGTCAGCGCGCCTTCGGGCGGGAAGAAATTGCGATGCTGCCAGCTTGCTTCGATGCGATAGCCTTCGCCCGTGCCATAGCCGATTTCACCGGCAATGGTCCGCGGCGGCGCGGCAGTCACATCGACCGCGAGATCAACATGCTCGCCATCGCCTGCGTCCTTGGGCGTCAATTTGACCGAGGATACCAGCCCCGTAGCGACCAGCGCCCGCCGAAGATCCTCCACGTCGGACGCGGTATAGGTGTCGCCTGGACGAAAGCGTGCAATCCGCTGGACATGACGCGCGCTGAACAAGTCGTCATCGGGCAGCACGATCCGCCCGAAGGTACGATATCCGCCGGTCGCGATGATCAGATCCAGATCGCCCTTGTCGGCTTCATGATCGACCCGGACGACCGGCTCTTCGACCTTGGCAAAGGGAAAGCCGTTGTTGCCAAGCGCCGCTGTCAACGCCGCCTGCGCACCGACAATCTTGTCCGCATCGATCGGATCGCCGACCTTCACCGAAAAGGCGTCACGCAATACCGGCTCTTTGGGGCCGGTGTCCTGCAATCCTTCCAGATCGACGGACGCGAGTACATATAGCGGCCCCGGCACGACATCCAGGCTGACCTGTAACCGCTGATCGCCCGCTGTCGGCGCAGAAACCGATCCGCGAATGCGCGCGTCATAATAGCCTTTGGCACGCATCAGCCGGTCAAGCAGCGCGGTATCTTCTTTGATCCGCCGGTTGATCTGCGCCAGATTGGCGGGCTTGCCATCGCCCTGCTTCAGCACGGACAGTTCATCGAACCGGGTGGCGAAAACAGTATCGGAGATATTCTCCAACCCCGCCAGCGTCACGCGATACCGGCGCTCGGCACCGGCGTCGAACTCAACGTCCTGTTCAGGCGGCGGATCGGCGGGCGTAGCGGCAGCATCGACAGTGACGGTCGGAGTGTCCACTTCGGACGTGGCAACAGGTGCCTGCGCATCCGGCACTTCCGCCATTAGCGGTGCCATAGTGTCCGGCGCGTCCATGTCGGGCCAGTCAACGCCCAGATCCGGCATCGGCGCCAAGGTGGCGTTCGGGTCGATATCCAGCGTGCTTCGCACGGGCGGCGGTGCGTATATTTGGGCGGGCATAACCGCGCGCGGGTGCGCGACCGTCTCTTGCGCCCATGCCCCCACGGGCAGCAACGCCAGCGTGACAAGCGTAAGCCAGGCGGAGTGCGGACAGAGTAGTTCAGATGTATTGGGCAACGTGCCGTGCGACATTGTCTCGCTCTAGCCGATGTTCTTGGCCCCGCGCCAGTCAAGATACTTAGGAACAACGCTTTTACAATTCGCGCGCGCAGATCGCGTCACAACGAGCGCACCAGCCTGTCGATCAGGTCCTGGGCGGGACTTTGTCGGCCGTCATGGGCACTATTGCGCCCGGCAATCATTTGCGTTTCGAAACGCGCAACGCGATCGTAGAGGTCCGTGCTTCCTTCGATCAGCGCCTTGGCTGCAAACGGAAAGGCGGCAATGCTCTCTCCATCCGTCGCCGCCGCGTCGCCCAAACGAAAACGCTCGTCTGCCAGAGCCTCGGAATCGATTTCGCCGCGCTGCCAGGCCCGCTGTGCCAGCAACCACGCGATCACATGCATCAGCCGCGTCGTCACTTTTAGCGACTCGCAGGAAAACAGGATGCGCTGCATCGGCTCCAGATTTTCCCGATCGACGGCGCCCAGCTTGTCGAAATAGCCGCGCGCTTCGTCCGCCATGACCATAGCTTCGACATACAAACTATCGACCAGCCGACGGTGGAGTCCGGCATCCAGAACGTAGGGAGCATTGCGCATCGCTTCCTGTGTCACAGGCACTCAGGCTTGTCAGGGGCGTTAACCCTAAATTTCAATACGATGCGTCGACTGTATCAATCCGGATCATGCGATGATGTCAGGTATCAGGCTGTCCTCAAGCATCGCGATTTCGTCGCGCAGCCGCAGCTTGCGTTTCTTCAGCCGCGAGAGTTGCAACTGATCGCCCGTTCCGCTGACGATCAAGGCCCCTATAGCCATGTCCATATCGCGGTGCTCGAGTCGGAGCAGTTCCAGCCTGCGCATGGTGTCTTCAGCGGTCATTTGCCCATCATCGCCGATCGGTTCTTTCCACGCAATGCATCTTGCGCCCCGACATGCCAAATGCAGATCGTCGCAAAAGAAAAGGCTTCGGTCGCAGCGCACAAAATCGTGCGAGACAGGCGCCGCGAATCATGATCTATTCCGTCATCCGGCACATGAAGTGAAGGAGACCAATATGGAAAATAGCCACATCTCTGCCCTGCAAGCCAAGCATGCGGGAATCGAAGCGCGTATTAAGGCGGAAACCAGCCGCCCCATGCCCGATCCAGTGCTGTTAGCCACGCTCAAAAAGCGAAAACTGCGAGTGAAAGAAGAGATTTCCTCGTCTCACTAGACACCATCGTCACATTGCCGTCGCGACATGGCTGGCCCCAGTTATGGGGTCAGTCATAAGTCGTCGTGAATATAGAACTTATTTGCGCGACAATGTTATCGTCGGACGCAGATAACCGGGCAGTGTGCTTTGCGGTGCAGCAACAGCGCGCCGTGCCAGCTTTGGATCTATCGGCGCGTCAAAACTCACGCCGACCCGGTCGTCTTTTACCCAAGTGATTTTGCCAGTAACCTCGCCGACGCCGCGCAACTTCGTTGAAATGCGGTCACCCACCGAAAAGGGCTTTTCGCAGTCGGCCATGAGCCCCGTCGCGGACAGGTTCCGCACTCGTGCGCTGCCCATCGCGCGACCATCGGGATCGCTTATCACCGTCAACAGGAAGAGGCTATCGCGCCGCGCACCGCGAGCGGGGCCACGGTCATCAGCGTCTTCTACATTTATGGTCATGATATGCAGGCATCCAGATCGAAAAAACGTCGGTCTGGCAGCCTTAACCCCATAAAGTAGACGAACAGTTAATCGTCGCGCGAAACCTTTTCCTGGCGCTCATGCCGTTCCTGCGCTTCGACAGTCATCGTTGCGATGGGACGGGCTTCCAGTCGGCCAAGGGAAATCGGTTCGCCCGTAACTTCGCAATAGCCATATTCGCCATCGTCGATCCGACGCAGCGCCGCATCGATCTTGGAAATCAGCTTGCGTTGCCGGTCGCGCGTACGCAGTTCAATGGACCAGTCGGTCTCGCTGGACGCACGATCGTTGAGATCGGGTTCGCGCAACGGCTCGTTTTGCAGAACCGCAAGCGTACCTTCCGCTTCCGCCAATATCTGCTTTTTCCAATCGAGCAAACGCTGACGGAAATATTCCAGTTGTTGCGGATTCATGAAATCTTCGTCCGCCGAAGGGCGGTAATCTGCCGGAAGTGGAACGGCGGCTTTTGCAGAGTCGCCGTCGTCTTTTCCGGAATTCAGGACCAATGCCATTGGGCTCTCCGACAGGATGGCTGATCGGGGCGGGAACCCGACCGCCTGATAAAGTTTGAGCGGGCGTATAGCCAGCGGGCAAGGCGGACACAAGCGCCATTCCTCGCTCGCCATGTGCGTTTAAAATCGACGAATCCCCCCTGCCCTGCCGTAGCGTCAACATGCACCAACTGAGGTCATGCACATGTATCGTGAGGCGGATCGGGCCAGCCTTTACCTAAAACACTGTATCGAATTGGGACGTTAACCAGCTTCGTTCATTCCCCGTTTACGTTTTTCTTGCTTACGGACAGACAAACGGGGTTAACAGCGTTGCAGTTAACGCTTTCTTTTGCGTTTATTCACATACCGACTGCCGCCTCGCTTGTTCGTGATTAGCGAACGGGGCGATCGGCAAGAAACAAAAAGAGTGTTACGCTATGTCCGTTCGTATGGCCCTCGCCAAACTCTGCGCCTGCGCTTGCGGTGGAGCCATAATAGGTGGTGGCGCTGTGCATGTAGCGGAAAAGCCGCGCCCTGCGAACGTTCAAAGCCTCAAGATGGTCAAGCACGCTAAGCCGCGGCAGCACTATGCACAGCGCCCGGTTAAAAAGCGTGTTGTGCGTACCGCTGCCAATTGTGCCCCGCAGACCGTCACCGTCACCACCCAGAACCCGCCCATCCCCATGCCGATGGCCATGGCTTCCGATCCAGGCTTCGTTTCTGGCGGCGGCGGCGGCGCGCCCGTGATTATCGGCGGTAGCGGCGGCTTTGGCGGCAGCGGCGGCGGTTTCTTCGGTGGGTTCTTCGGCGGCAGCGGCGGGGGCGGCGGCAGCGTCGTTGTGTCGTCCACCACCAGCGGCGGCTCCACATCGACCAGCGGCGGTTCCAGCTCCACCAGCTCAGGCGGATCGAGCAGCTCCACAGGGGGTGTCAGCTCCACGTCTGGCGGCTCCTCGACTTCGACCGGCGGGGTCAGCTCCACGTCGGGCGGGGTCAGCTCTACCTCTTCGACATCCACTGGCGGCGTGAGTTCGACTTCATCCACGTCCACTGGCGGCGTCAGCTCGACCTCCTCTTCATCGGGCAATGTAAGCTCGTCCTCTTCGGGCAATGTGTCGTCCTCGACTTCCTCGTCCAGCTTCGGCGCGACCAGCAGCAGTTCGTCTTCCTCGTCGTCCAGCTCCAGCTCCTCGTCGTCATCCTCGTCCAGCAGCAGCGGCGGCACGTCGAGCAGCAGCGGCGGGACCGACGTTCCCGCGCCGCCGATGGTTCTTCTGTTCGGCGCAGCAGCGGCAGCCCTTGTCGCCCGCCGCCGCTTTGCAACGAAGGCGGACGAAGAGGCTCAAGAAGCAGCCTGATCAAGTTTCCGTGGGGGAAAGTTCAAGTGCGGGCCTGTGTTACAGGTCCGCCCTTTTTCCATGAACCGCGCCGCAGGCGCGAACCGCTCTTGCACGCCTCATCGCCCGGCGGCATAGGGTGACCCCATGCATGATATTCGCGCCATACGGGACAATCCCGCCACCTTCGACGCCGCCCTCGCCAAGCGCGGACTGGCGCCGCTCTCCGCCGAGATTGTTCAAGCGGATGAGAAGCGGCGCGCGATTGCGACCGAGCTGCAAGTCAATCAGGCGAGCCGCAACGAAGCCAGCAAGGCCATCGGCCAGGCCATGGCCGCCAAGGACAGCGCCCGCGCAGACGCGATCAAGGCGGAAGTCGCCGCGCTGAAAGAGCGCCTGCCGGAAATGGAACAGGAGGAGCGGGACACGACCGCCGCAGTCGAGGCGATGCTGTTGGCAATCCCCAACCTGCCCGCCGACGATGTGCCACAGGGTGCCGACGAAGCCGACAATGTCGAAGTCGCCCGCTGGGGCAGGCCGCGTGACTTCGACTTTACCCCGCGCGATCATGCCGATTTCGGACCGGCTATCGGCCTTGATTTTGAAGGTGCCGCCAAAATGGCCGGTGCGCGCTTCGCAGCCCTTCGCGGTCCGATAGCGCGACTGCACCGCGCACTGGCGCAGTTCATGCTGGACACGCAAACCGGCACCAATGCCTATGAGGAAGTCAATCCGCCACTGCTGGTGCGCGACGAGGCGCTGTATGGCACAGGTCAGCTACCCAAATTCGCGGAAGATCTTTTCCACACCACCGACGGTCGCTGGCTGATCCCGACAGCTGAAGTCAGTCTTACCAATCTCGTCCGCGAGCAGATCGTCCCGCTCGACACCCTGCCGTTGCGCTTCACGGCGCTCACTCCCTGCTTCCGCTCCGAAGCCGGGTCGGCGGGGCGCGACACGCGCGGCTATATCCGCCAGCATCAGTTCGAGAAGGTCGAACTGGTCGCCATCTGCCCGCCCGATCAATCGGAAGCCGAGCATGAACGCATGGTCGCCGCCGCCGAAGGCATATTGCAGGCTCTGGACCTGCCCTATCGCAAGGTGCTGCTCTGCACCGGCGACATGGGGTTCTCTGCGCGCAAGACCTTCGATCTGGAAGTCTGGTTGCCCAGCCAACAGACCTATCGCGAAATATCCAGCATCTCCAACTGCGGCGATTTTCAGGCGCGCCGGATGAACGCCCGCTTCAAACCCGAAGGCGAAAAGGCGACGCGCTTCCTGCACACCCTCAACGGTTCCGGCCTTGCCGTGGGCCGGACGCTGGTGGCCGTGCTGGAAAACTATCAGCAAGCCGACGGCAGCGTCGTCATCCCAGAGGTGCTTGCGCGCTATATGGGCGGCGTGACCAAGCTGGAACCGCGTTAGTCCATTCGCCGACATTCCATTCGCTGCTCGAAAGTTTCCAATGCGCATCCTCCTGACCAATGACGACGGCGTCCACGCCCCCGGCCTAAAGGTATTGGAGGCTATCGCCCGCACCTTGTCCGACGACATCTGGATCGTCGCGCCATCGGAAGAACAGTCCGGCGCAGGCCACAGCCTCACGCTGTCGCGCCCGCTCCGCATTCGCAAACATGCCGATAAACATTACAGCGTCACCGGAACGCCTACCGACGCGGTGATGATGGCGGTGGGGCAGTTGATGAACGACTGCCCGCCCGACCTCATCCTTTCAGGCGTCAATCGCGGCGCAAATCTGGCCGAGGACGTGACCTATAGCGGCACGGTGGCAGCAGCCATGGAAGGCGCGATTTCGGGCATTCGCTCCATCGCGCTCAGCCAGGTCTATTCGCGCGAAGGCATGGGGGACAGCGTACCCTTTGCCTGCGCAGAGGCATGGGGCGAAAAGGTTCTCCGCCCCCTGATCGCGATGCCCGCAGGCAAGCGGATGCTGCTGAACGTCAACTTCCCCGCCATCGAACCGACCGAAGTCAAAGGCGTCCGGGTGGTGCGTCAGGGGTTCCATGATGTCGATCGCACCCGCATCATCGAAGGCACCGACCCACGCGGCTATCGCTATTACTGGTTCGGCCTGGGCAATAGCGATGCTGTGCCTGCGGGGACCGATCTGGAAGCCATTTCGCAAGGCTATATCACTGTCACCCCCCTCCACTACGACCTGACCCATGACGGGTCGATGGACGCCGTTGCAGCGGCCTTTTCAAATACGTAGCATGATGGCACGGGGCTGCTATCATAGCTGACATGGCCTTGGGTTCTTCAAAGATATCGGTTCCTTGATGCGTCTTGACCGTCGCCCGGTCGGTCCCGGCGTCGCGCATTTCCTGCGCCGCCGTTCTTCGCTTCCGGCATGGATGGATCTTGCGTGGCGGGTGGGGGCGATCTTCGTCCTGATCACCATCGTCCTTGCGATCCACTGGATCGACCGCGACGGCCTGAAAGACAATCTCGATAATCACATCAGCTTCATCGACGTGCTGTATTTCACGACGGTCACGGTAACCACCGTCGGCTATGGCGATATCGTGCCGGTCAGCCCGCAGACGCGCCTGTTCGAAACATTCATCGTCACGCCGATCCGGCTGTTCGTGTGGCTTATTTTTCTGGGCACGGCCTATAACTTCTTCCTTCGCAACACATTTTACAGGTGGCGTATGGCCCGCATTCAAAAAGCGCTCGACAAGCACATCGTCGTTGCCGGGTTCGGCACCAGCAATAGCGAGGCTGTGCGGGAACTCATCGCGCGTGGCCACGATCCACATTCCATCGTGGTCATTGATGGCAGCGAAAGCGCGCTAGCCGAAGCCGAAGCACTGGGCTGCAACATCCTCTGCGGCGACGCGACGCGCGACCGGACACTGACCGATGTACAGATCGACCGCGCCTGTTCGATGATCGTGTCGGCAGGGCGCGACGATTCCTCCATTCTCATCACCCTGACGGCGCGCCATCTGGCGCCCGACGTTCCCATCAGCATCGTCGTTCGCAATGAAGACAATGAGTTACCGGCCCGTCAGGCGGGAGCAACGACCGTTATCAACCCGGTCAGCTTTGCCGGCCTTTTGCTGGCGGGAAGCTGTTCGGGACATCACATCGCCGACTATATGGCGGACCTCGCAGCGGCAGGCGGCGGCGTGAAACTGTCCGAACGCGCCGTTCTGCCGGACGAAGTCGGCAAGCCGCTGCAAAGCGTCACGACGGGCATCGCCCTGCGGATTTACCGCAACGAATCGCCCATCGGTTACTGGGAAGAGCGCGCAAAAATCCTACAGGCCGGAGACCAGATCGTGGAGATCGTGCCCGGCGCCAACGGAAAGCCAGTTGCGCGACCTTAGGGAAGTTTCACCCAATCGCTCCGCCCGATGCCCTGTGCATACAGCAACACGCTCAGGTCGCCATACACGATCTCCGCATCCGCGACCGCCCGGGCTTTCGCCTTCGCATGATAGGCCACGCCCAGTCCCGCCGCCTCGATCATCGGAATGTCGTTCGCCCCGTCTCCCACGGCCAACGTAGCCTCCCGTGGCAATCGGTGCTGCGCCATTGCGGCTCCCAGCTCGAACCGCTTGCGCGCTGCATCGACAATGGGATCGCATACCGTTCCCGTCAACTTGCCATCGACAATATCCAGCACATTAGCGAAAGCCGTATCGAAGCCAATCTCCGCCGCCACCGGCCCGGTGAACCGCGTGAACCCACCCGACACCAAAATCGCACGCGCGCCCCGGGAGCGCATAGTGCCGATCAGCGCCTTCGCACCCGGCATGATCTTGACCCGCTCAAGGCGGCATTGATCGATCACCGCATCGTCCAGCCCCTTGAGCAATGCCACGCGCGCCCGCAACGCCTCCGCAAAGTCCAGTTCGCCTTGCATCGCCCGCTCGGTGATCTCCGCGATCTGATCCTTGATCCCCGCATAATCGGCAAGCTCATCGATGCATTCGACCGTAATCATCGTCGAATCCATATCCGCCACGATCAGCTTCTTCTCACGCGAAGCCACCGGCTGCACGACAACGTCGATCCCTTGCCCTATCTCGACAAGAGCCGCGCGCGCCGCAACCGCATTATCTGCGAAGAAGATATCTGCGGCCTTATCCTGATCGATCCAGCGCCATTCGCCCGCCGCACAACTCGCCGCGTTCAGGCGGTCGCGCGCTTCTGCAATATCCCCCTGCCCGATGGCCTCACTTGCCACTAAGGTTACAACGAACATGGATACTCCTGAAACAGATCGCGGCGAATCCCGCCCCCCGCTCGCGCTTATTGCCGGGCCGACCGCCAGCGGCAAGAGTGCGCTTGCCATCGCCTTGGCCGAAGAGACCGGCGGCATCGTCATCAACGCCGACGCCAGCCAGGTATACCAAGACCTCTCGATCCTGTCTGCGCGCCCATCACCCGACGATATGGCCCGCGCACCTCACCGCCTGTTCGGCCATATCGACGGTGCGGAGGCCTGTTCCGCACCACGCTGGGCCGCCGAAGCCCGCGCCGAAATCGCGGCCGCGCATGCCAGCGGGAAACTCCCCATCCTTGTCGGCGGCACGGGCCTTTACATCCGCACGCTTCTGGATGGCATCGCGCCCGTTCCGGAAATCGACGCGGCGGTGCGTGCTCATGTCCGCGCCCTTCCCGTCGCCGATGCCCACGCTGCCCTTGCTAAAGAAGATCCCGCAGCAGCGTTGCGCCTGGCACCCGCAGACACGACGCGCGTTGCCCGCGCTCTCGAAGTCGTCCGCGCAACGGGTCGTCCGCTGGCCGAATGGCAGGCCCATAAGGAAGGCGGCATAGGCGATCGGATATCTCTACGTCCACTCATCCTTCTACCCCCGCGAGACTGGCTTATCGCGCGCTGCGACACCCGTTTTGACCTGATGGTGGAACAAGGCGCTATCGAGGAGGTACGCACGCTGGTCGCACGTAATCTCCCCCCCCTCCTGCCAGTCATGCGCGCCATAGGCGTGCGCGAAATCGCGGCATGGGAAGCCGGAGAGATAGAACGAACC
Source organism: Sphingobium sp. BS19 (assembly GCF_027925545.1). Lineage (NCBI taxonomy): Bacteria > Pseudomonadati > Pseudomonadota > Alphaproteobacteria > Sphingomonadales > Sphingobiaceae > Sphingobium > Sphingobium sp. BS19. Next base: position 130,881 of record NZ_BSEF01000008.1, on the reverse strand, counting down.
GAGATGCTCGAACGCGGTCGGCTCGCCACCCGGCAATATGCAAAGCGCCAATATACATGGTTTTCGAACCAGCCGCCCGCAACATGGCCGCGCCATCGCGATATTATCCATAACAATAATGCCGATGATATCGTAACATTATTGCGATAGATTGGGTTGACACGGCATATTATAACACATAGAGCGCGCCTCCTAGACCGGACTTGTCATCCGCGTGGGAGTGGCCCATTGCGCGCTGACAGGCAGACAGGAGATTTATCGTGGCCGACTCTCAGGCCGTTACGCAGGGGAACGCTGGCGCGGGCAATCGCCCGAAGACCACCCATAAAGAACGTAGCGGTGCCGACATCTTGTGCGAATGCCTGGTCGACCTGGGCGTTGAAGTGGTGTTCGGCTATCCCGGCGGCGCGGTGCTCCCCATTTACGATGCGCTCTACGCGCATCCCAGGATCAAGCATATTCTGGTTCGGCATGAACAGGCGGCCACCCATGCTGCGGAAGGCTATGCGCGCTCTACGGGCAAACCCGGCGTCGTTCTTGTCACGTCCGGTCCCGGCGCAACCAATGCAATCACCGGCATCACCGATGCGCTGATGGACTCGATCCCGATGGTCGTCATCACCGGCCAGGTTGCCACGCATCTGATCGGCACCGACGCATTTCAGGAAGCCGACACAGTTGGCCTGACGCGCCACTGCACCAAGCATAATTATCTGGTGAAATCGCCGACCAAACTCGCGCATGTCATCCATGAGGCGTTTCATATCGCAACATCAGGTCGTCCCGGCCCGGTCGTCATCGACATTCCCAAGGACGTTCAGGTCGCCACCGCGCCTTATGCTCGCCCGGAACCGATCGATCATCCGAGCTACCGCCCGCAGGTCAAAGCTGATCCGCGCCTGATCGAATCCGCCGTCGAAATGCTGATGGCTGCCGAACGCCCCATTCTCTACACCGGCGGCGGCATCATCAACTCGGGGCCGGAAGCCAGCACGTTGTTGCGGGAACTGGCCGAGATGACGGGTGCACCTGTCACCTCGACGCTGATGGGTCTTGGATCTTACCCCGCGTCAGGCAGTCAATGGCTTGGCATGCTGGGTATGCACGGCACCTACGAAGCCAATTTCGCTATGAATAAGGCGGACTTGATCCTCTGCCTCGGCGCGCGCTTCGACGATCGCGTTACCGGACGGCTCGACGCCTTCTCGCCAAACAGCAAGAAGATCCACGTCGATATCGATCGCAGTTCGGTGAACAAGAACGTGCTGGTCGACCTGCCCGTCATCGGTGACGTTGGCAGCGTCATGGCAGACATGATCGCGATGCTGAAGAAGCGCGGCTATGCCAAGCCCGATTTTTCGGAATGGTGGGCGCGGATCGAAGGATGGCGCGCCCGTCGCAGCCTCGACTATGTCGAAGGTGGCGAGGAGATCATGCCACAACGCGCGATTGCGGACCTGTTCACTGCGACGCGGGGCAAGAACGTCATCATCACGACGGAAGTCGGCCAGCATCAGATGTGGGCGGCACAGCACTTCCATTTCGATGATCCCAACAAATGGCTCACCTCCGGTGGCCTCGGCACTATGGGCTATGGCCTTCCTGCTGCTATCGGCGCGCAATTGGGCAACCCCGACGCGCTGGTCATCGACATTGCCGGTGATGCTTCCATCCAGATGAATATTCAGGAACTCGGCACCGCAACGCAGTACCGACTGCCGGTCAAGATTTTCATCCTGAACAATGAATATATGGGCATGGTCCGGCAATGGCAGGAATTGACCTACGAGAGCCGTTATTCGGAAAGCTACAGCGACAGTCTTCCCGACTTCGTGAAGCTGGCTGAAGCCTATGGCTGGACAGCCATTCGGATCGAAAGTCATGCAGATCTGGCATCGGGTATTCAGCGTATGATCGATACGCCCGGCCCCGTTCTGGTCGACTGCCGTGTGGCAAAACTGTCCAACTGTTTCCCGATGATACCATCGGGCGCGGCGCATACCGATATGTTGCTTGACCCCAGCATGGTGTCAGGCACGATGGACGACGAAGCGAAAGCCCTGGTCTGACCGCAAAAGCGGCAGCATGGGTCGTCCATAAGGAGAGTATCGTGACCACTCATCTAAAGCTGCGCATCCACGTCACGGAGCCGTGGGATTTTGAGCGCATCACAGGCGTGGACGAGCTTACCGGATGGACTATCGATCATGCGTCGGATGGTACCGATGACAACAACCAGGAGTGGGAAGTGACGTTAGACGAAGGCTTTGACTATAATGGGCGACGTTTCGCACGCCTGTTGGTCAGCGCCCGCTACGTTGGGGAACATCTGGAGAGGATTTTCGACGCGGTCGTGGGTTTCCCCGTCCGTATAGCGCATCGCAGCGGCGATGGCGGCTGGCATTATGCGTATGCCGGCATGCTGTCCGTTCGCCGCGACACCGAAGACAAGGCCAAGGAAGAGACGCCATCCTGATGCATATCACCGAAGAACAAAGCGAACGGCACGTCCTTTCGCTGACCGTTGCTAACGAAGCGGGCATCCTTGCGCGTATCGCAGGCATGTTTACGGCGCGCGGCTATAATATCGAAAGCCTGACCGTGGCTGACATCACGCAGGATCATTCGATCAGCCGTATCACGATCGTGACCAACGGCCCGCCCCGGGTAATCGATCAGATCATTGCCCAACTTGACCGGTTGGTACCCGTCCATCGGGTTGTCGACCTGACGGAAGCCGGGCCATATGTCGAACGCGAACTCGCACTGGTGAAGGTGGCTGGCACCGGCGATCACCGGATCGAAGCCTTGCGTCTTGCTGAGGTTTTCCGGGCCAAGGTGGTCGACACGACCATTGAGAGCTTTATCTTCGAAATTACCGGCACGACCGAAAAGATCGACACATTCGTCGGATTGATGCGTCAGATCGGCCTCGTGGAAATCGGACGCACGGGCGTAGTCGGCTTGATCCGCGGCAAAGATCCGATCTGAATTTCCGCCCATTCGGGCATCCATTTCAACTCCAAGTACGATACAGAGGGAAGACACTTATCATGCGCGTTTATTATGATCGTGATGCGGACATCGGCCTGATCAAGGGCAAGAAGATCGCTATCGTCGGCTATGGCAGCCAGGGCCATGCCCATGCCCAGAACCTGCGCGACAGCGGCGTGACCGAAGTCGCGATTGCCCTGCGTCCCGGTTCGGCCACCGCGAAGAAAGCCGAAGGCGCAGGGTTCAAGGTTCTCAGCAACGCCGAAGCGGCGGCATGGGCCGATATCGTCATGATCCTGGCGCCCGATGAGCATCAGGCTGCCATTTACGCCGATGATCTGCACGCCAACATGAAGCAGGGTGCCGCGCTGGCATTTGCACATGGTCTCAACGTCCATTTCGGCCTGATCGAGCCTCGCGCCGATCTCGATGTATTCATGATCGCACCCAAAGGTCCGGGCCACACCGTACGCAGCGAATATGTGCGCGGCGGCGGCGTTCCCTGCCTGATCGCTATCGCTCAGGATTCGACCGGCAATGCACATGACGTGGCGCTGTCCTATGCATCGGCTGTGGGTGGCGGGCGTTCGGGCGTCATTGAAACGACGTTCCGCGAAGAGTGCGAAACCGATCTGTTCGGTGAGCAAGCCGTGCTCTGCGGTGGTCTGACCCACCTTATCCAGGCGGGTTTCGAAACACTGACCGAAGCAGGTTATGCCCCGGAAATGGCCTATTTCGAATGTCTGCATGAAGTGAAGCTGATCGTCGACCTGATGTATGAAGGCGGCATCGCCAACATGCGCTATTCAATCAGCAACACCGCCGAATATGGCGACATCCACACCGGTCCGCGCATCATCACCGATGAAACGAAGAAGGAAATGAAGCGCGTTCTGGAAGACATTCAGGCTGGCCGCTTCGTCAAGCGCTTCATCCTCGACAACCGCGCCGGTCAGCCGGAACTGAAGGCAGCGCGCAAGCTTGCTGCCGCCCATCCCATCGAAAAGACGGGTGCCGAACTCCGCGCCATGATGCCATGGATTGGCAAAAACGCGCTGGTGGACAAGGAAAAGAACTGACCGACGCTTAAATGCGGAACGATCCGTTTCGCATTAGCATCTGGCATGTTTGGGGGACGTCGCCTATTCTGGCGGCGTCCCTTTTTATTGCCCTGACTGGAGATAGCCGATGTACAAGACTCTGCTCCCCGCCGCTGCCGTGCTTGCACTGCTCGGTAGCGCCGCCGTCGTCGCCCAAAACGCTCCTGCAAAGCCGGGTTCTCCCAACCCCGCGTTGGTGACCGGTGGCAACTACACGGTCGAATCGAGCCACACGCAAATTCTGTTTGCCTATGACCATATGGGCTTCAGCAACAATATGGGGTTGATTTCAGCGCCGACGGGCACATTGTCGCTCGATCCGAAGAACCCGACGGCAGCGAAGCTTTCGGTGACCATTCCCATCGCTAATCTGACGACTGGCATTCCCAAGCTGGACGAGCATCTGATGAAGGCCGACTTCTTCGACAGCGCGAAATTCCCGACGGCCACTTTCGTATCTACTGCAGTGAAGGTCGACGGCACGACTGCCGACATCAGCGGCAATTTGACGATCAAGGGCATTACAAAGCCAGTGGTGCTGGAAGCCGCATTTTATGGCGCAGGCAAAGGCCCCGCGCAAATGGGCGGCAAGGAAAATGTCGGTTTCAACGCCACCACCGCCATCAAGCGTAGCGATTTCGGCATGGGCTATGCCGTGCCGATGGTGGGCGACGAAATCGAACTGAAGATGACCGTCGCATTCCAGAAAGACTAAGTTGACCTTGGGGGAGAGAGGGTTTCTCTCCCCCCCTTTCGATGAAAATGCTGGACGTTCTCTGTCGTTTGCCGTTACAAGCGCCGCATCATGCAGCGCGCGCTATCTTTCCTGCTACGACTTACACGCCCTTAGGCGTGGTTTTTGTGCTGCCTTGCGCGGTCGCACATTTCGCCTAAGGGCATAATCGCAAATAGTCGTGACACCCGGATGCCAGATATGTGCGTCCGATCGCCAGGAATGCCGTTCCCATGATGCTGAAAGATCCTTCTCAGAAATACCGCCCCTTCCCTCAGGTCGATTTGCCAGACCGCCAGTGGCCGACCCGCACGATCACCCACGCGCCCCGCTGGCTTTCCACCGACTTGCGCGATGGCAATCAGGCGCTGATCGATCCGATGAACGCAGAGAAGAAACAGCGTTTCTTTGACCTGCTCCTGCGTGTCGGCGTCAAGGAAATCGAAGTCGGCTTTCCCTCCGCAGGCGCGACCGAATTCGATTTCATCAGCGGACTGGTGAAGTCCGGCACGATCCCCGACGATGTCACCATTCAGGTGCTGACGCAGGCCCGCCACGACCTCATCGAAAAGACCTTCGAAAGCCTCCAGGGCGCGCGATCGGCCATCGTTCACGTGTATAATGCCGTCTCCCCTGCCTGGCGCCGCATCGTGTTTGGCATGGAACGCAGCCAAGTGAAGCAGATCGCCATCGATGCTGCAAAAATTCTGCGCGACGAAGCTGCCAAGCAGCCGAATACCGATTGGCGCTTCGAATACAGCCCGGAAACCTTCTCAACCGCCGAGCTCGATTTCAGCCTGGAATGTTGCGAGGCGGTGATGGACATTCTTCAGCCCACCGCTGACAAGCCATTGATCCTGAACCTGCCTGCTACGGTTGAGGCGGCAACCGCCAATATCTATGCCGATCAGATCGAATGGATGAGCAAGCATATCAGCAAGCGGGATCATGTCGTCATCTCTCTCCACCCGCATAACGATCGCGGCACGGGCGTCGCGGCGGCTGAACTTGGTTTGATGGCGGGCGCGGATCGCGTCGAAGGTTGCCTGTTCGGCAATGGGGAGCGGACCGGCAATGTCGATCTGGTGACCTTGGGCCTCAATCTCTACACGCAGGGCGTGAACCCTGATCTCGACTTCTCGGATATCGACGATGTCATTCAGACGGTCGAATATTGCAATCAACTGCCCGTCCACCCCCGGCATCCCTATGCAGGCGAACTGGTGTTCACGGCCTTTTCCGGCAGCCATCAGGATGCCATCAAGAAGGGCTTTGCCGCACAGGAAGTGCGGAATGACGAATTCTGGGACGTGCCCTATCTCCCGATCGACCCCGCCGATCTGGGTCGGAGCTATGAAGCTGTCATTCGCGTCAATTCGCAGTCAGGCAAGGGCGGTGTCGCCTGGGTTCTGCAACAGGACAAGGGGCTGAAGCTTCCCAAACGGATGCAGGCCGATTTCAGTCGCGTCGTTCAGAATGTCGCAGATAGCACGAGCCGCGAACTGGTTGCCGCAGACATTTGGGAAGCGTTCGAGAAGCACTACGCATTGGGATCGGATCAGCCCTATAAGCTGCTCGATTACCACGAGACCGGCGCATCGGGTGACCGTGTGTTCGTGGGCAAGATCGGTCACGAAGGCGGCGAGCGCAGCATTTCCGGTCGCGGCAACGGCCTCATTTCCGGCGTCCTCGCGGCGTTGCGCGATGAACTCGGGATTGAACTCGACGTCGTCGACTATAACGAACACGCCATCGGCGCAGGATCTAACGTCAATGCAGCCGCCTATGTCGAATGTCGCACGCCAGACGGCGTGACGGTGTTCGGGGTCGGGATGGACGCCGACGTCGCCACAGCCTCGGTACAGGCTGTTCTGTCCGCCGCAAACGGCTTGGCCGCACGCAAAGGATAAAATCGCCACTACGGTTCGTCACCCAGCAAAACTGGGTGGCGAACCGGGGACTAGATTTCGACCTGACTTCCCAATTCGACCACCCGGTTGGTAGGCAAGCGGAAAAACTCCATCGCGCTTTCTGCGTTACGCAGCATCCATGCGAAGATCTTTTCACGCCAGATCGGCATGCCTGGGCGAGCCGATGGCAGCAGTGTCTGACGTGCCAGGAAGAAGCTGGTTTCCATCATCTTGAACGCCTGACCGCATTGCGTAACGTTCTTGAGAGCCAGAGGCACGTCGGGCTCCTGCATAAAGCCATAATGCAGCACGAGGCGGAAGAACCCGCGCCCCAAATCCTCAAGCTTCGCGCGGCTTTCCTCGGCGACGACCGGCACACCTACAATCTTGACCGTCAACAGAACCACACGCTCATGCAGCACCTTGTTGTGCTTGAGGTTATGCAGCAGAGCATGGGGAACGCCGTCGGGCGTCGATGTCATGAACACTGCGGTACCCGGCACACGCACCGCGCTGTTAGCCGCAGACGCAATAAACACCGGGATAGGCATTGCAGACTCCCGCATACGCTCGATCATCAGCTTGCGGCCCCGCGACCAGGTCGTCAGCAGGGTGAAGATGATGAAGCCGATCAACAGCGGGAACCATCCACCATCGGGGATTTTGGTCAGATTCGCCGCCAGATAGGCGCCATCGACAATGTAGAACACGGACAGCAGCATGACTGCCCAAATCCGGTTCCACTTCCAAAGACGGAATATCAGAACCGTGAGTAGGACATTGTCGATGAACATCGCTCCCGTCACCGCGATGCCATAGGCAGAGGTAAGGCTGGACGAGGTGCGGAAGCTGAGCACCAGCAGGATTACCATCACCATCAGCCCCCAGTTGACGAGGGGAATGTAAATCTGGCCCGCAGTCGAAGCGCTGGTGTGTGCGATACGCAATCGTGGCATGAAGCCCAACTGGATGGCCTGTTGCGTCACAGAGAAAGCGCCGGAAATAACGGCTTGGGAAGCGATGATCGCAGCCAGTGTAGCAATGCCGATCAGGGGCAACTGAAACCACTGCGGCGCAAGATTGTAGAACGGGCTGGCCAGCGCATCGTGCCCTTCGCGAAACAGCAAGGCGCCCTGCCCCATATAGTTGAGCATCAAGGCCGGCAGCACGAAGAAGAGCCAGGAGATCCGGATAGGATTCCGCCCGAAATGCCCCATGTCGGCATAAAGCGCTTCGGCTCCCGTCACTGCGAGTACCACAGAGCCCAATGCCAGGAACGCTGGCAGCGGGTCCGTCACAAAGAACATCACTGCCCAATAAGGGTTGAAAGCGACCAAAATGCCCGGAGTCTGCCAAATGCTCAGCACCCCCAATGTGGAAATGACCACAAAATAAAGCAGCATAATAGGACCGAAAAGCGCGGCAACGCGGTTGGTGCCTGCGCTTTGTATCCAGAAAAGGCCCACCAGAATAATAACTGCGCATGGCAAGATCAGGGGAGCAAGAGCATGGTTATAAACGGCCAGACCCTCGACCGCCGACAATACGGACACCGCCGGGGTAATCATCGAATCGCCATAGAACAAAGCGGTCGCAAAGACCCCCAGCAGCACAATCCCGGAAGACCACCGGCGCGTTTTCGTCTGGCCGCTGATGAGTGCGAGCAAGGCAAGGCTGCCGCCCTCTCCCTTGTTATCCGCGCGCATAATGATCGAAACATATTTGAGCGTAACGACGAGCATCATCGACCAGAACATCAGGCTGACGACACTGAGAATATGATCGGGATCCAGCGTCAGCTTGTGATGACCGGCAAAGGTTTCCCGAAACGCATAGAGCGGGCTGGTGCCGATGTCGCCAAAGACGATGCCAATCGCGCCAACGACGAGCTTTACGGTCGCGCTTTCGTGCCCATGACCGACATGCGCGTCAAGGTCGTGCGATCCGCCATTGGAAGCGGCAGGTTCAGCTCCGGTATCAGTCATGAAACACAGCGACAAAAGTCATGATAGTGATTGCCCGACCCCGGAAACAGCGCCAACGGAATGATCCCGGACTGTTGGAGGTGCGCCTATCACGCACTGTCATGCAGCGCAATATAACGAATATAGTGCGCAGACGTTACGATCCACCAACACGCTGATCGATCATCGAGAGATTCTGCTCCAACTCCGTGCGCAATTTGCTGCCTTCCGGCAACCGCGCCGCCAAAGGTGCCCAGATTTTACGCGCGCCATCCAGTTGGCCCGATTGTGCGAGGGCCAGTCCGTAGAAATAGGGTGCCGCAAAACCTGCCGGATCGATGGCCATGGCCTTTCGGAAAGCAAATTCCGCCGATGGCGAAAGCACACCCTCGCCGTGCGCTACTAATGCGTTACCAAGTCCGAGCCAAAGATTGGGATCCTTTGGATCTTGTCGAACAGCCGCAACCAGCACATTGGCGGCTTCCTGTGTCTTGCCTTGCCGCCCCAATCCGTCGGACAACACCAACCACTGCCCGGCCTTCCCGAATCGCTCGCCCAATGCCCGACGTTGTGAAGCGATCTCTTCATCGAACTCGGCAGGCTCGTCCTTCACGAAGCGAGGGGACCCAGCCAATCCGGGGGAACCCTGCCACGCATAGCCAGCAATGCCGAACAGGACCGCCGCCCCCAGCAGCTCCCAGGTCGGTCGAGGTGCACGCCCCAGCCAGAGCAGCGCCCCCATAGTCAGGATCGCAAGCAGCCCCGCGATTATCCATCCCGTCATGACGATGCCTTCCGCCGTCGGATGCGCCCCCGCATCAACCAAAATCCTAGTGCGAGTAGTATCACCGGCGCGGCCCACAGAGGCCAAAGGATAGGCGACGCGGTCGGTTCGTAGCTCACCCAATCTCCATAGCGCTCTATCAGCCAGGATCGGATGGCTTCAGGATCTTCCCCGGCGGCAATCCTTTCCCGAATCTGGGATCGCATATCCCCCGCCATGCTGGCGTTGCTGTCTGCAATCGACTGGCTTTGGCAGGTCAGGCACCGAATGGTCATCATCAAGTCACGCGCCTTTGCTTCCAACCGCGGATCGTCGAGTTGTCGGTCGGCATAGGGCGCAGGCGGCAGTGCAGACTGCGCCAGTACCGGCGCTGCAAACAGCATCAGGATCAGCGCGATGAGGGTTCTCATCGGCCTGCTTCCTTGAGCTTTTCCAGGATCGTCGGCACGTCTTCGGCACGGATATCGCCGATGTGCTGGTGCACGATTGTCCCTTTGCCGTCGATCACGAAGGTCTCCGGAACGCCCGACGACCCCATCGCAATCTGCAAGCTGCTGCGCGCATCCAGGCCGATACGAGCATAAGGATTGCCCCATCGCCCGAGGAACTGATCGACATCGGCACGCGCATCGCGAATGGCAACGGCATCGATTTCCGCGCCCGCCTGTTTAAGCGCCATTAACTGCGGCGCTTCGGCAGCGCATGGCACGCACCAACTGGCAAAGATGTTGAGAAGGCGCGGCTTGCCCGTTGCCAAATCGGCGCTGGATAAAGCGGGCCTGTCGCTCGCGGCAGCAGGCAAGGTGAAAGCAGGGATCGGCTTTCCGACCATTTTCGACGCGATTACCCTATCGTCAGGCTTCAACAGCCCGCTCGCGAACAACGCGAAAAAGGCCAGAAACAACCCCAGCGGCAACCAGATCGCCCAACGGCTCATGCGGCCGCCACCGCAGAACGACGCCGCAGCTTTTGCAGCCAACCCCGCCGCTCGCGACCAAGCAACGATAACGTGCCGCCCAGAGCGATCATCATCCCACCCAACCAGATGAGCGTTACGAACGGCTTCCACCAGATCCTTACTTGCCACCGGCCATCATCGGCCTCTTGACCCAGAACAACATAGAGCTGGCCATCCCAGCGTGTCAGCAGGGCCGCTTCGGTCGTATTGGTCGGCGGGGCGGTAAAGAACCGTGCTTGCGGATGGATATCGATTGGGCTCCCGCTGCCACGAGACGCGGTCATGTCACCCTGCAACGCCGTCCAATTGTCCCCGGCAATGGGGGTGATGGCATCGAAGCGCACCTTCCATCCGGCCGTTTCGATGACATCCCCTGGACGCGCAGCGACCAGTTTCTCCACCGTGAAAGCAGAGTCCGCAGCCATGCCCGCCAGACTGACGGCACAACCAAGATGCGCGATCACCATGCCGTAGGTGAACAATGGAGTACGGCGCAGATTGCGTTTCCACAGCGGGGCAACACTACCAACAGCAACGCCTGCCGCTATTACCAGCCCCAAGAACGGCAAAACACCGATACGGCCCCATGCCAGCACCGAAACCACTGCAAAAGCCAGCAACAAAACGATGGCTGGCACCAGCAGTCTTCCCGCAACAGCCCGCGCGTGATCTTTCCGCCAGCGAGTCAGCGGCCCTGCCGCCATTGCAATCACCAGTGCCAACGCAGCGGGTCCGGCAATCCGATCGAAATAAGGCGGTCCGACCGATACCTTATGCCCGAAAGCCTCGGTCATCAGCGGATATAGCGTACCGATCAGTACGAGGCCCAGAATGACGGAAAGTAGCAGGTTGTTGACCACCAGCATCGTCTCACGACTGACCAGTTCGAACTGCGCACCTTCGCGCACCGTGCCGATACGCCAACCGAACAGCGCAAGCGCACCCCCGATATACAGGGCCAACAGCCCGAGGATGAATGTCCCACGCTCAGGATCGACCGCGAAGGCATGCACGCTCGTCAGGATGCCGGACCGAACCAGGAAGGTGCCGACCATAGACATCGAGAAGGCCACCACCGCCAGCATGATGGTCCATGCCCGCAGCGCATCGCGCGTCGCCAGCACTGTAACGCTATGCAGCAAAGCCGTTGCGGCCAGCCAAGGCATCAGCGAGGCATTTTCGACTGGATCCCAGAACCACCAGCCGCCCCAGCCGAGTTCATAATAGGCCCAGTAACTCCCCGCCGTAATGCCCAGCGTCAGTAATATCCACGCCGCCAATATCCACGGCCGCATGGCACGCGCAAACACTGCATCGACATTCCGCGTCAACAACGCGCCGACAGCAAAGGAAAATGCCACCGAGAGACCTACATAACCCAGATACAGGGTCGGCGGATGGAACGCCAAACCGGGGTCTTGCAGCAGCGGGTTAAGCCCCTGCCCATCCGGCGGCGCAGGATTGGCGCGGGCAAACGGATTGGAAGAGAACAGCAGAAACGCATAAAAGCCAAGGCTGATCATCGCCTGCGCCCCCAGCGTGGCCATATGCGTATCCCGACGCAAGGCGCGCTCGAACAGCGCCACGCCCATGCCGGCTATGCCCATCACCATGACCCACAACAGCATGGAGCCTTCATGATTGCCCCATGTACCGGCGAACTTGTACAGCCAGGGCTTGGCCGAGTGGCTATTCGTCGCCACCAGCGCGACCGACATATCGGATCGCAGAAACAAGGTAACCAGAAGAGCAAACGACAGGGCCGTAAGCACCCCCTGCGCCACGGCAACCGGGCGCACGCTGGCAAGCAGCTCAGGCTTGTCCGTGGTCAGACCGAACCATACCAGCCCCAGTTGCAAAAAGGCCAGCGCAGCAGCCAGCCACAGAGCCGCAAGTCCTGCCTCTGCGATCATGGCTGTGCAACGGGCGAAGAATTGGCGGTCAACTTACGTGACTTTTCATCATATTTCATGCCTTTGAGTTCCCGAGGCATGTACCGCTCGTCATGCTTGGCAAGCAGGTTGGTTGCCACAAACGTACCTTGTGGGTTGAAAGACCCTTCAGCCACCACGCCGGTACCTTCCTTGAACAAATCCGGCGCGATACCGTTGAATGTCGCAGGGACAACAGCCTTGTTGTCCGTAACATCGAAATTGATCGTCACGCCATCCGGGGCACGCTTGAGGCTGCCCTTCACGACCATCCCGCCTAGCCGGATGGCCTTCCCCGGCTCGATATGCTTCGTCTTGGCATCCTGCGGCGTGTAGAAATAGGCTGCCTCGTCGCGCAAAGCCGATGCAGCCAGCAAGCCCGCGCCGATCAACGCCGCGAGGGCAACCAGCGCAAGGACAAGCCGTTGATGCTTGGCTTTCATGACTACGGCCATTGTTTCAGCGATCCCGTTTCAACGTGTCGGCACGCCGTTCGGCGGCGGTCATCGCACGCCAGCTTGCTATGGACAACCCAAGCGTTCCGACAGCCGTCAATACATAAGCACCGATCACGAAGGGCCAGGGATTCATCCGCGCGCCAGCCTTTGCATACGGGCTTCGACCTTTGTTTCGGCCAGAATGGCGCGCATGCGCATAAGCACGATCGCGGCGAACCAGAGCGAAAAGCCGATGAGCGTAAACGCCAGTGGCCAGAGAATGGAGCCATCGATGGTGGATCCACGCAGGGTGATGCTCGGCCCTTGATGCAGGCTGTTCCACCACACTACGGATCGGTTGATGATCGGGATATTGACCGCGCCGACCAATCCGAAAATTGCCGCAACCCGGCTGACGCCACCGGCGCCATTATTGCCCGCGCTTGCGTTGGCGAGCGCGATATAGCCCAGGTACAGGAAGAACAGCACAAGCATCGATGTCATGCGGCCATCCCATTCCCACCAGGTGCCCCATGTCGGTCGACCCCATATGGATCCCGTAATCAGGCAGATTGCTGTAAACAACGCGCCGGGCGCAGCGACGGCGCGACCGGCGATCGCAGCCAGCGGATGCCGCCAAACAAGTTGCATGATCGCTGCAATCGCAATCCCGCTCCACCCCGCCATGCCGAGCCACGCCGCCGGGACATGGATGTAGAGAATGCGAACGGTCTCACCCTGAAGATAATCGGCGGGTGTCAGAATCAATCCGAATACGCAGCCTGCGATCAACAGGGCCAACCCGATCCAAAAGAGCCAAGGCGTCAACGGCCGAGCGATGGAAAGGAAGCGGGTAGGATTCGCGAATGCGTGCATGTTGCGATGTCTTTAGCCGCGCCTGCAGATCAAGGCCAGTGGGCTTAGAGAACGAGAAAGCAAATTTGATAGACAGTTTCCCTGTCAGGTTAACAAGACACAGCACGGCCACTTTCTGGCGGGTTGGATGACGATTTTTGTTACAGGGAGGCGACAAACCGGACTCGACACCCTATATGCCGCCCCAGCAGATGCCCCGCGGGGGTGTCCACAGCATTGGCAGCGGACCCAATAGCACATGCTTACAACGAACCCTTTCGATGACGACAAGTTGCGGGAGGAATGCGGTATTTTCGGCATTTCCGGCGCAGACACAGCTTCGGCCATCGTTGCCCTTGGTCTCCATGCGCTCCAGCATCGGGGGCAGGAAGCAGCCGGAATCACTAGCTGGGACGGCCATGATTTCCATACCCATCGGGCAATGGGACATGTGGCCGGGAATTTTGACCGCGACGAAGTGATTCGCGCTTTGCCCGGCGATGCGGCCTGCGGTCATGTCCGATATTCGACCACTGGGGAAACCTCGCTCCGCAACGTGCAGCCGCTCTATGCCGAACTGGCGTCGGGTGGGTTCGCCATTGCGCATAACGGCAATATCTCGAACGCGGGCAAGCTGCGCCGCGAACTGGTGCGGCGCGGGTCGATCTTCCAGTCGACATCCGACACCGAAGTGATCATTCATCTGGTCGCGACATCGACCTACCGGACGCTGCTCGACAAGTTCATCGATGCGTTGAAGCAAGTCGAAGGCGCCTACTCCCTGATTTGCATGACGCCGGAAGGCATGATTGCGTGTCGCGATCCACTGGGCATTCGCCCTCTTGTCATGGGCATGATGGGCGAGTCGCCTATCTTCGCATCGGAAACCGTCGCGCTGGATGTCGTGGGCGCAGACTATGTCCGCTCCATCGATCCCGGTGAGCTGGTGATCGTAACCGGCACGGGTGAAGTACGCAGCCATCGCCCCTTCGGTGAAGTATCTCCCCGCCCCTGCATCTTCGAGCATGTCTATTTCTCCCGTCCCGACTCCATTGTGGACGGCAACAGCGTCTATTCGGTACGCAAGGCCATCGGCGCGCAGCTTGCTGTCGAGAACCCGGTCGATGCCGATTATGTCATTCCTGTTCCCGACAGCGGTGTGCCTGCGGCCATCGGATACGCGCAGCAATCGGGCATACCGTTCGAACTGGGGATCATCCGGTCGCACTATGTCGGGCGGACGTTCATCCAGCCGAGCGACAAGGTACGCCATCTGGGTGTGAAGCTGAAGCATAACGCCAATCGCGCGTTGATCGCAGGCAAGCGGATCGTGCTGATCGACGACTCCATTGTGCGCGGCACGACCTCACTCAAGATCGTCCAGATGATGCGCGAAGCCGGTGCCGCCGAAGTGCATATGCGGATCGCCAGCCCTCCAACCAAGCATAGCTGCTATTATGGTGTCGACACGCCGGAACGTACCAAGCTGCTCGCCCACAAGCTGGACGTGCCGGGGATGCAGGATTTCATCCACGCCGACAGCCTTTCGTTCCTGTCGATAGACGGTCTGTACAAGGCGCTGGGCGAAGCAAAGCGCGCTGATATTCGCCCGCAATATTGCGACGCATGTTTCACCGGGGATTATCCTACGAAACTCACCGATCAAGATGAGGCGGTTGTTCGCGATCAGTTCGAGCTTTTGGCAGAACGGGTGGTTTGACCCTTTTTTAATACTGCCCGCCTTTCAGATGGGCACTTAGGCAAGAGCTTTGCAAACGGACATGGAAATGACTTCTCTCCCCCTCGCCGGCAAGCTCGCGCTCGTCACCGGAGCAAGCCGCGGCATTGGCGCCGCCACTGCCGAAGCTTTGGGTAAAGCCGGGGCGCATGTCGTGCTGACGGCGCGCACCACTGGCGGATTGGAAGAGGTCGAGGATCGTATTCATCAGGCGGGCGGAAGCGCGACTATCGCCCCGCTCGACCTGACCGATGGCGATAGCATCGGACGCCTTGCGTCAGCGATTGCCGGCCGATGGAAGGCGCTGGACTATCTCGTTCTCAACGCCGCGACTTTGGGCAGTCTGGCTGCCGTTCAGTCAATCGATCCCAAGGAATTTGCCAAACTGCTGACTCTGAACGTCGGCGCACAACAGGCGCTGATCGCGGCATTCGACGCAATGCTTCGGGCCAGTAGCGACGCGCGCGTTTTGGCAATCACCAGTTCCGTGGGAACGGTCGCCCGCCCTTATTGGGGCGCTTATGGGGCTTCGAAGGCGGCGGTCGAGGTGCTCGTGACGGCTTATGGTGCGGAAGTGAAGAACATTTCCAATATTCGGACGCATATCGTCGATCCTGGCGCGACCCGCACTGCCATGCGCGCGCGCGCCTATCCCGGGGAAGACCCCGCGACGCTTAAAGGCCCGGAAACCGTGGCCGACGCCATATTGGCGCTCGTACAGGAAGACGCCCCGACCGGGCATCGTATTCGGGTGGGATAAGCTGAAGCTGGCTTGATCTAGTCGGTCTGACGGCGGTCGCCGCTGCGGCGTTCGTCTTGACGACGCTCCGGTCCAGCATAGCGGGGATCCGCGCCCTGCCTGCGATCCGCTATTCGGCGATCTTCCACGCGCCGCTCTGTATTTGTCTCTCGATCCACGGTTCGTCCTCTCTCGTTAGTCGGCTATCATTCAACTCCTCGCCAAATACCGGCGGATTCAGCACAATTATTTCGAGATACGAGAATTATCTTAAAAAAATGCGAAGGTGGAATATGCGGCCGTCCTCGCGAGAGGTCGCGGTCTGCCGTCATCCGCTGCGCAGCAATCCCACCGCCGCATCCCGCTCGAACAGATAAAGGCACGCGCGCGCCGCTTGCCCGCGAGCAGAATCCAGACCGCCATCCCTCTCGATCAACAGGCGGGCATCATCCCGCGCCGAGTCTATCAGGTCGGCCAGATGCTCCGGTGTTGCCAATCGCAATTGCGCCTCACCGGATTGCCGCGTGCCCAGCAACTCACCTGCCCCGCGTAACCGCAAATCTTCTTCCGCAATCCGAAAGCCGTCGTTCGTTTCCCGCATCAGTGCCAGCCGAGCCCGCGATGTCTCGGACAAGGCATTGCCGCGCAGCAGAAGACATATGGATGCCTTGTCCCCCCGTCCCACGCGACCGCGCAACTGATGTAACTGGGCCAGACCGAAGCGATCAGCCCCTTCGATGATCATCAGCGTCGCATTTGGGACGTCGACGCCGACTTCGATCACGGTCGTCGCAACCAGCACTTTGGTAAGGTTGCGGGAAAAGCCGTCCATCACCGCGTCTTTTTCCGGCCCCTTCATACGACCGTGGACCAATGCGACCGCATCGCCAAACCGCATCCGAAGCGTCTCGGCCCGCACTTCCGCTGCCGTCTGATCGCTAAGTTCACTTTCCTCGACCAGCGGACATACCCAATAGGCTTGCCCGCCAGCCGCGATATGCCGCCCCAGCGCCTCGATCACTTCGTCCACCCGCTCGGCCGACAGCACGCGCGTTTCGATAGGCTGGCGACCCGGCGGCATCTCATCCAGCCGCGAAACGTCCATCTCGCCGTAATAGGTGAGCGTCAGCGTGCGCGGGATCGGCGTAGCGGTCATCACCAGCAAATGCGGTGTCCGCTCGGCTTTCGCCGCCAGCATCATGCGCTGCGCAACACCGAAACGATGCTGCTCGTCGATCACCGCCAGTGCCAGTGCCTTATACTGCACAGCCTCCTGAAAAATGGCATGGGTGCCGACCAATATGTCGATGCTCCCATCCGCCAATCCCATCAGCGTCGATTCCCGCGCGCGACCCTTTTCACGCCCGGTCAGGATCGCAATCGTCACGGGCAAGCCGATAAGCATCTTCTGCAATGTCGCGAAATGCTGCCGCGCCAATATCTCGGTGGGCGCGAGCATCGCCCCCTGCTTCCCCGCCTCGACCGCATTGAGCAACGCCATCAGCGCCACCAGCGTCTTGCCCGACCCCACATCCCCCTGCAGCAGCCGGAGCATCGGCGTCGCCTGCGCCATATCCCCTTCGATCTCGCCGATGCTCCGCCGTTGCGCACCTGTCGGCGCAAAGGGCAGCATCAACGCATCGCGCAAATGTCCGTCACCATGGATCGGCACGCCCCGCCGCCTGCGAGACGACGCGCGCACCAGCATCAGCGCCAGTTGCCCCGCGAATATCTCATCATAGGCCAGCCGCTCCCGCGCCTTTGCCGCATCAGGCGCGCGATGCACATCGCTCAACGCTACGCGCCAGCCCGGCCACGCCCGCTGCGCCAGCAGGCTCGGCTCGATCCATTCCGAAAGGTCCGGCGCGCGATCCAGCGCTTGCCCAACGAAATCGCGCATCCGGTTGTTCGACAGCCCTTCGGACAAGCGATAGACCGGCTCGCGTTCCGGCAGCGTCCCGGCTTCCTCCAGCGGCAGCACATGGTCTGGATGGACCATCTGCAATTCCTGCCCGTACAGTTCCAGCTTGCCAGACACGAATTTCGGCTCACCCAGCGGCAGCATCTTGCGGGGCCAGCCGCTATTCTTGCCGAAGTAAATCAGCGAGACGTAGTTCCCCCGACTATCCGTCGCATGTACGCGGAACGGCGCACGCATTCCGCCCCCTGCCTTGTAGTCCACCGGGGTCAGGACCGTCCCCACGATCCGCCCGGATTGGCTCATATCCAGCTCATCGACGATAAGCCGATCGACCCAAGCCACCGGCAAATGGAACGCGACATCGACCGCACGCGCCAGCCCCAGCCGTTCGAGCGGACGGGCGAGCGCAGCGCCAATGCCTTTCAATGCCGAGATTTCGGCAAACAGCGGATTGAGAATATCGGGTCGCATGACTATCTGCGGTCCACTATCGCAGCGGAGGGGGTTGATGCAAACACCCCGTCCGCTATTCGCATTTGTGCCACCGCCGTTTTATCGGAAATAGTATCGCCATGCATGAAGACCCCCGCCTGCGCCGTCTGAGTTTCCGTGCATCGCATCGCGGCACCAAGGAAGCCGATTTGATGATCGGCGGTTTCTTCGACACCTATGGCGCAACCTGGACCGAGGAACAGCTCGTCTGGTTCGAAGCGCTGCTGGAGGAGCAGGATGTCGATATCATGGCATGGGCGCTTGGCACCCAGCCAATCCCGCCGCAGTATCAAAGCCCGATGATGGATGCGATGCGCAAGCTTGATTTCGTACCCATCGCCAAGTGAGACCTTTCCCCACATTGTGACCGACCTTCAGAAAATCCTCCGTGCCAAATCGCCGCTGACGCTTTCCGGCGTGCCGGCGGGGTTCCAGCCATGGCTGCTGGCCGACATGGCCCGCGCCGCATCGACCCGTGCCGTCTTCATCGCGCCGGACGAACAACTGATGCAGGCCGTGGCGGACACCGCGCATTATTTCGCGCCGGAGCTGGAGATCATTCGCATCCCGGCGTGGGATTGCCTGCCCTACGACCGTGCATCGCCGTCGCTGCGGACGGCATCGGAACGGCTCGCGGGGCTACACGCCCTGCAAGCCAAGCCAAAGGCCGCGCAGCTTGTCCTCACGACGATCAATGCCGTCACGCAACGCACGCTGACGCCGTTCCGCGTGCGTCAGTTGGTCGCACGCCTCGCGCCGGGCGAGCGGATCGCGATATCGAAGCTTGCCGAATTGCTTCAATCCAACGGCTATGTCCGCACCGACACCGTGCATGACGCAGGCGAATTTGCGATCCGGGGCGGCATCGTCGATCTGTATCCCGGCGGCGAAGCCCAGCCCCTGCGGCTCGACTTCTTCGGCGATGAGATAGAAACGCTCCGCCGGTTCGATCCGGGCGATCAGCGGACGACCGGGCCGGTGGAGGGCTTCACCCTCCTCCCCGCCTCCGAAACCTTGCTGGACGAAGACACGATCAAGCGCTTTCGCGGTCGCTATCGCGAAACCTTCGGCGCGACTGCAACCGGCGATCCGCTCTATCAGGCGGTGAGCGACGGGCGGCGTCTGGCGGGCATGGAACATTGGCTGCCGCTGTTCGAGGAACGGCTGGTGCCGATGTTCGAGCATTTGGGCGACGACGCAGTCTTCATACAGGATCACGGCGTCACCGCCGCCGCCGAATCGCGGCTGGAGGCGATCCGCGATTACCACGCCAATCGCATCGAAGCGCGATCGAGCGATCCCGGCTCCTATCGCCCCCTCGACCCGGCACAGCTTTACCTCAAAGCCGACGAGTGGACGCAGGCCATTACCGATCGTGCGATCCATATCACCAGCCCCTTCCACGAGCCGGAAAGCGCTAGCGTCGTAGACTTCGGCGTCGATGGCCCCCGCGATTTCGCACCCGAACGCGCGCAGAACGCGAATGTCTACGAAGCGGTCGGCAAGCACGTCGCCAAGCTGGGCAAGAACCGCAAGGTCGTGATCGCCAGCTATTCGGTCGGCGCGCGCGAACGGCTGTCGGGCCTGCTGGCCGATCATGGCGTCAAGCGCATCGCGATGGCCGACGGTTGGCAGGAAGCGCTGGGACTGGCCGCAACCGGCACGGTGGCCCTGACAGTCCTGCCGCTCGACCACGGCTTTGCGGCACCCGATGTCGCGGTACTGACCGAACAGGACATGCTCGGCGACCGTCTCGTACGGCGGGCCAAGCGCAAGAAGAGCGCCGACGCCTTCCTCTCCGAACTGGCAACGCTGACACCCGGCGATCTGGTGGTTCATGCCGATCACGGCATTGGGCGCTATGACGGCCTGACGTCGATCCCAGTCGGCAATGCCCCGCACGATTGCGTGGCCTTGGGCTATGCGGGCGGCGACAAGCTGTATGTGCCCGTCGAAAATCTCGACGTCCTCTCGCGCTATGGGTCGGAGACAGACGGCGTACCGCTCGACCGCCTCGGTGGCGAAGCATGGCAGCGGCGCAAGGCGAAGATGCGCGAGCGCATCCGGGAGATTGCAGGCGAACTGCTCAAGACGGCAGCGGCCCGCGCGCTGCGCCCTGCCGACATCGCCGAACCCGATGCTGCGGGATACCCCGCATTCGTCGACCGCTTCCCCTATCAGGAAACCGACGATCAGGACAAAGCCATCGCCGATGTGCTCGCCGATCTTGCGGCGGGAACGCCTATGGATCGCCTCGTCTGCGGCGATGTGGGTTTCGGGAAGACCGAAGTCGCCTTGCGCGCCGCATTCGTCGCCGCCATGGCAGGAATGCAGGTCGCACTGATCGGTCCGACGACCTTGCTTGCCCGCCAACATTACAACAATTTCGAGGAACGCTTCCGTGGCTTCCCGCTGAAAGTCGGACGGCTCTCGCGCCTCGTCCCCGCCGCCGAAGCGAAAGCGACCAAGGCTGCGCTGGCCGACGGAACAATGGATATCGTCGTCGGCACCCATGCGCTGCTGACCAAGGGGCTGGAGTTCAAGCGGCTAGGCCTCGTCATAGTCGATGAGGAACAGCGCTTCGGCGTCGTCCACAAGGAACGGCTGAAGCAGCTAAAGGCCGACGTGCATGTGCTGACACTCACGGCCACGCCAATCCCCCGCACATTGCAGATGGCGATGTCCGGCCTGCGTGAATTGTCGGTCATCCAGACCCCGCCGGTCGACCGCCTTGCCGTCCGCACCTACATCATGCCGTGGGACGGCGTGGTGATCCGCGAGGCGTTGCTGCGGGAGCATTATCGCGGCGGGCAGAGCTTCTTCGTGGTCCCGCGCATCTCCGACCTGACCGAAATCGAAGAATTTCTCCGCGAGGAAGTGCCCGAAGTCCGCGCCGTCGTCGCGCATGGCCAAATGGCACCAACCGAAGTCGAAGAGCGCATGTCGGCCTTCTACGACAAGCGTTACGACGTCCTCCTCTCGACCACCATCGTAGAAAGCGGCCTCGATATCCCGAGCGCCAACACACTCATCATCCATCGCGCCGACCGTTTCGGGCTGGCGCAGCTTTATCAGTTGCGTGGCCGCGTCGGGCGCTCGAAGACGCGCGCCTATGCCTATATGACGACGCCCGCCGACCGGATCATCACCGAAACCGCCGAAAAGCGGCTCAAGGTCTTGTCCGACCTCGACACGCTCGGCGCAGGGTTCCAGTTGGCCAGCCACGATCTCGACATTCGCGGCGCAGGCAATCTCGTAGGCGATGAACAGTCCGGGCATATCCGTGAAGTCGGCTTCGAACTTTATCAGTCGATGCTGGAGGAAGCGATCCTCGATGCCAAGGCAGGCGGCATCGCCGCAGAAAAGGCGCGCGACAGCTTCTCGCCGCAGATCACCATCGACGCGCCGATCATGATCCCGGAAGACTATGTGCCGGATCTCGATCTGCGTATGGGGCTGTATCGCCGCATCAACGAACTGGAAGACCGCAACGGTATCGAAGCCTTTGCCGCCGAACTGATCGACCGTTTCGGCAAGCTACCCGCGCCAACGCAAAACCTGCTCAAGCTCATCGAGATCAAGCAGAATTGCGTGAAAGCCAACATCGCGAAGATGGATGTCGGCGGTAAAGGCGCGCTGGTCAGCTTCCATGGTGACAGCTTCCCCAATCTCACCGGGCTGCTGGCTTATGTGCAGCGGCTGGACGGAACCGCAAAACTACGCCCAGACAGCAAATTGGTCATCACGCGCACATGGGCTGATCCGGCAGCGCGGCTTAACGCAGCGGTGCAACTTTCCAAAGGGCTGGCGAAGGTCGCAGGATAAGTGTGAACAGCCAAAAGCCGGAAACCCTGCAGAGCTTCCGGCTTGTAACTTAGACCTCAATATAGGCTATTCAGCAATCAGGTCGTAACTGGACGAAATCCGCGACGCTGGCTCATGCTGGTCTTGCCGAAATCATAGGTCACCGACTGACGACGGTCCGTCTGTGTTTGCGCGGTGACGACTTCGGCCGGAGCAGCGTTAGCGATAGGCGCTTGCTGCTGACGAAGCAGGAAATGCGCCCGGCGCAGACGGTTCTTCCGCGTAAGGAACGGGTTCTCCCGACTGGGCGCCGCCGCTGCCATCGATTCCAGCGAACCATGCTCCGCGCTGTTTGTACGGACCGGCGATCCGCCCATAGTTGGCGTAAGTGCCAAAGTGGGCTGTCGTTCAGGTACGTAAGCCACCTGATCATCGGCTTGCGCAAGCGGCTGTGTCGATATCATGGGATCGCTTAGCATAGCCGTGTCATCCTTACGACGGCGGCGACGCATCGCCATTAGGCCTACGCCTGCGACCAGTACAAGCGCACCACCTGCGAGCCCCCATTCCAGACCGTCACCGGTTTCTGCCGACGCCGACGTTACGGGTGCAGAGTCTACGGGTGCGGTATCCTGAACAGGCTCAGCCGATACGATAGATGCTGGGGCAGGTGCCTCAACCGGCGTCGCTTCAATCGGAACGGGAGCAACCGATTGCGGCGCTGCCACGGCCCGCGACGCTGCTGGCGCTGCACGTGCAGGCGTTGGACGCTCAGCGCGGGGCTGTGGCGCTTCAGGCGCCGCTTCCGCAATCACAGGTGCAGGCGTTGACTGAACCACCGGAGCGGGTGCGGCCATAACCGGCGCAGGAGCGGCGGTTGGCGCAACTGCTGGCGGCGCTGCCACAACGGGCGGCGGCGCTGTCTGCGTCACTGTAACGGGCGGCGGACCAGCGGGAGCCAATTCCTGCGCCAGCAAGCTGGTTGGAGCAAATGCGAGAACAGCGGCAATCGCGGCCCTCGCCGGGCGAACGGTAGGTTGTTTCATCATAGCAACCAACCAACGCTGCATAGTCAGATTTAGTCGTACTGCACCGCAGCAATCGCGGCAGGACGTTCCGGCGCGAGGGCGAAATGTCTACATTGCACCGTCGTTCACCTGACGTTTATGTGCGACAGGTGTTCCCGACTTGGAGTTTGCCTATGACCGATCCCGGGGTGCCTCCCTCCGTTCTTGGGGCGATATTAGCGGGTGGCCGCGCCCAGCGTTTCGGATCTGACAAGGCGGAAGCGTCTCTGCATGGGCAAACCCTGCTGTCGCATGTTGTTGCGGCGCTCGAATCACAAACGGCATGTGTCGTCATATGCGGACGGGAATGGGCGCAAGGAATCGCCCTACCCGACCGGCCGGATCGGGATATGGGTCCGCTGGGGGGATTGAACGCTGCCTTGCACTACGCGCAGCATAACGGTTTCGATGCCGTCGTGACGGCAGGCTGCGACACACCATTGCTGCCAACCAACCTTGTCGCACAGCTTGGCGCCCTGCCAGGCGCGGCCATTGTCGCGAACATCCCCATCATCGGCTATTGGCCAGTCGCCTTGGCAAATCGCCTAGACGCGCACTTGGCCGCTGGCGGCAATCGTTCGGTCATGCGCTGGGCCGATGTTGTCGGTGCACGGCGGATTGCTCTGGATAGCGTCATACCCAACATCAATACGCCGGACGATCTGGACCGCGTTATTCGCTCGCGAGATGCCGGGCAATCATAGCGCAGACTATCAACTGTATCTGATGAAACAGCATCAGCGGCAGGATCAACAGGCCGACTTGTGACGCGGGAAACAGCGCGCCCGCCATTGGCACACCCGACGCCAGACTTTTCTTCGATCCGCAGAATAACAGTACGATCCGGTCCTCGCGCGACAGACCCAGTGTCCGCCCCGCCCGCCAGCTAAGCACCAGCACCACGCCGAGCAAAAGGATGCAGATGCCCATGATCGCGAATATGGTGAGCAGCGAAAGACGCTGCCACAATCCCTCTACCACAGCAGCGCTGAAAGCCGTGTAGACGATGAGCAGGATCGCACCGCGATCCACACGCCCGACCATCGTTTTATGTCGCGCCACAAACGCGCCCACCAGCGGTCTGGATAAATGACCGACGACAAAGGGAAGCAACAGATGGAGGGCAATGGTCTGCGCCGAAGCCCAGATATCCCCCTGCCCCGCCGCAGAAAGATGCATCAGAACGCCGACAAGAAGGGGCGTCAATATGATGCCTACAATGTTGGAAATGGATGCCGCGCAGACTGCACCCGCCACATTGCCGCCAGCGATCGACGTGAATGCAATCGACGATTGCACGGTCGAGGGCAATAAGGTCATAAACAATATGCCGCTTGCCAGCATAGGGTCGCCAAGTTGCGTAAGGTTCATCGCTTGCGACAAGCCGAACCCGAACAGCGGGAACAGCGCAAAAGTAATCGCCAGCGTTGCAGTCTGCAGCCGCCAGTTTGCGGCCCCTGCGATGATCGCTTCGCGCGACAGCTTGGCTCCGTGAAGAAAGAACAGCAGGATAATCCCGGCGTCCGCTATGCCATCGGCGATCCGTGCAGCCTCTCCCTGCACCGGAAAAACGGATGCGAGCGCCACCATCGCCAGCAATAGCAGGACAAACGGATCGAGCAGGGATTTAAGGGCTTTCAACGGTCGACCTTTGTCGGTCGGCCATGCGTTTCTTCCATCGCCAGCGCAGCGGCATCTATCCGGCGCAGCGTCGCGACGAACAGCGCCATGTCTTCCGGGTCGAACTCTGCGAACAACGCCTTTTCCAGCGCCTGCGCGCGTGGCGCCACCTCCGCATAAAGCGATTGCCCAGCGTCTGTGAGCACCAACATATGCGAGCGCTTGTCTGCAGGGTTGGGTTTGCGGTCGAGCAAGCCCCTTTCGGCAAGCGCGATGGCGGCACGACTGACCGTCACTTTGTCCATCCGCGTTCGCGCACTGATCTGCTGCTGGGTTACACCATCATGTTCGGCAACGACCGCGATCATCCGCCATTCGGGTATCTTGAGTCCGAACAGCGCGTCATAGCTGTGCGCCACGACATCGCTGACCAGATTGGATGTATAAGACAACCGGTACGGAAGGAAATTATCGAGCGTCAGCGCAGTAGGCATGGCGCATTCCTAACAGTAGTCGCGATTGGAGCAAGTGCGGAAAACGTAAAGTTGAACACGCCTGACGTTAGGGCATCCTGATGTGCACACCGCACCGCTTGAATCATTGCCGATACCGTTGTTGTCTTGGCTTCGATCCTGTGTTTTGAGGGACCGGATACATACCAAGGAGTGGCCGTTTTGACCTACATCGCCCCCACGACCGAGCAAAAATTCGTCCTAAAGCACATCGCCGGTATCGAAGCGCTGGCGGAACACCCGCGCTATGCCGCAGCCGATGCCGATATGGTCGATGCCATCGTAGAGGGGATCGCTCAATTCGCTGAATCCGAATATGCGCCGCTGGCGAAGATCGGCGACACCGTAGGCGCGCAGTGGCAGGATGGCGTAGTGACCATGCCAGCGGGCTTTCGCGGAGCCTATCAGGCCTTCGTGGCCAATGGGTGGGGCACCATCGACGGTCCGACAGCGTTTGGTGGACAGGGTCTGCCTTTTGCGTTGACCACCGTGGTCATGGAAGATCTGGGCAGCGCCAACATGGGCTTCTCGCTCATCAACATGCTGTCGATGGGCGCCATCGAAGCGCTCGACCATCACGGCACGCCGGAACAGCAAGCTTTATGGCTGCCACGGATCATTACGGGCGAATGGCCTGCCACGATGAACCTGACCGAGCCGCAAGCTGGGTCCGATGTTGGGGCGCTGCGCACGAGCGCAACCCCGGTCGGCGATGGCACTTATCGGATCAAGGGTCAGAAGATTTATATAACCTTCGGTGAGCATGACCTTTCCGACAATATCGTCCACCTTGTGCTCGCACGAACACCCGGCGCGCCCGCAGGGACAAAGGGCATATCGCTCTTTCTCGTACCGAAATTCAGGCTGGATGCCGACGGGAAGCCGGGCGCCACAAATGACGTACGCTGCGTTTCCATCGAGCATAAGCTGGGCATCCACGCTTCGCCAACATGCGTTCTGTCCTTCGGCGACAATGACGATTGCATAGGCGAACTGGTCGGCCCGGAAATGGGCGGAATGCGCGGCATGTTTACGATGATGAACAACGCGCGGCTGAATGTCGGCAGCCAGGGTGTGCAGATCGGCGAAGCCGCGACGCAGATGGCGCTGACTTATGCTCGCGACCGCATCCAGACGCCCCGTGCCGACGGTAGTTCGGGTGGATCGCCCGTCCCGATCATCGAGCATCCGGATGTGCGTCGGATGCTTCTGCGTATGATGGCGCAGACTCAGGCGGCGCGAGCCTTGATCTACTACGCGGCCGGACAGGTCGACCTTGCCCGCACGGGAGACCCCGCGGCGAAAACCCGGCTCGATCTCGTCACGCCGTTGGCCAAGGCCCATGGCACGGACATCGGCTGCGAGGTGTCGTCACTGGGCATACAGGTGCACGGCGGCATGGGCTTCATCGAAGAAACCGGGGCGGCGCGATATTATCGCGATGCGCGGATCGCACCGATATACGAAGGCACGAACGGCATCCAGGCCGCCGATCTGGTTGGCCGCAAGCTGAGCGGCGATGGCGGCACCGGGCTGCGCAGCTTGCTTGCCGATATACGGGCGGAATCAAAGGATGGCGTACTGCTATCGCTCGTCGATGCGGTGGAAGGCGTAGCGTCATGGATGCTGGCCGATGCGTCGGTCAACGACCGACTGGCGGGCAGCTATCCTTTCCTGACCATGCTCTCGACGGCAACCTGCGGCTGGCTGATGGAGCGGCAGGGACGAATGGCTGCCGAAATGCTGGCGTCGGGCGAAGGCGATCCGGCTTTTCTAAAAGCCAAACAAACGACCGCCGCCTATTATCTTGGCCATGTCGTACCCGAAGCGCTTGGGTTGCGAGCGGCGGCAGTGGCCGGAGCAGACTTGCTCTACACGGCCAATTTCGGCTGATGGATCAGAGGCTGAGGTTCCCCGACACCGGATCGGGGAACCATGGATTGCGCCTTAAAGTGTCGGGTTTGTCGTGACGGGAGTACCGAGCGAAGCTGTCCGTTGCGCCTGCTGATTGACCCACACGGTCCAGAAATTTGCCACCGTCGCCCAGTTGCCGCTGGTTTGCGCCAGCGCAGCTTTGGCGCCCGGCAAATCGCCGGAACGCGCAAGCGCTACCCCCAGACGGCTATTGACCCGGGCTGCGTCGACCCCGCCCTTGCTCAGCGCCAATTGATATTGCGCCACGGCAAGCGGGAACTGGCTGAGCGAGAAATAGGCATCACCAGCCGAGGCCGCTGCACTGCCATCCTTCGCCGCAGTCGCTTTCTTCACCTGGGCGGGAAGCGCGGCAATGTCCTTCTTCGCTTTGACGCTGATCGACTTCAGCAGCGCTGAGGTCACACCCTCGGTTGCCGTCAGCTTCCCATTGGACCGCGCCGCTTCGATCACGGACATTGCTTCCGCTTCATAGCCGCTCTTTGCGGCGAGGGCAGCATAAGCCTGCACGTCGCGTTCGCTGGCAATGGCGCCTGTCGCGGACTGCAGCCGATAGAGGTCCAGTTGTGCCTGATGATCAAGCCCCGGAGCTGCCTGAAAATTGATCAGGCCAGAGCGCCAGTTACCTGCCGTCGGATACAATGCCAGCTTCTGCTGGGTCCACTTCGCGACATCCGCCCATTTCTTGTTCTGATAGGAAAGAGATATCGCCCGGTCGAACCATGCTTCAGGAACCGCCTGCCCGCTCGCCTGCTGCTGGGCGACGGCCTGTTCAAGAAATTCCAGCCCCTCGGCCTGCTTCTTCTTTTTGATATTTGCATCGGCCAGAATGATTGTCGTCTCGACCGGGGTATAGCCCAACTGGCGCGCATAATTGACCTGCGCGATCGCGTCGTTATGTTCGCCCAGATAATAGGAATAATATCCTGCCAGGTAACGCAGATAGGGAACCTGCGCTTCAGGGGCAGCGCCGCTCTCCAGCATATCGGTCAACGCGCGGCGGATCGCCTGTGGATCGTTGCGACGTTCGGCATACTGAAACTTCAGAGACGCCGTGACGTATTTTTCGAGCGCGTTGGTGGGCTGCAGCCCCACGATCTGGGAATTGGCGGTGGACATATCGCCAGACGCAAGGGCCGACTTGGCAGCATTTGCCGTAGACCGGAAAGCGTCGGCCATGGCGACCTCGGATTCCTTGTCCTTGATCTTCTTCGCGGCTTGCGCCGGCGTTGCCGAGATGGCCACCGCAGCGAGGGCGAAACAAATTGCTGCAATATTACGTCCGTAACCCATGCGACCGATCCGCATATACTCTCCTTAACCCTGCGCAGCATAAGCCGATACGCGAATGGTGCAGTGCTAGTCCTTCACCCCAGCGGGCACAAGTGGTTGTCGATCAGTCCCTTACCCTCCGCAAGACAAAAAAAGGGCGCGACATCATATCCGATGCCGCGCCTTTTTTTACGTTCGCAATCAGGCAGCCGATTTCTTACTCAGCCACAACAACCAGAATTGCGCAATTTCCTTCCGCGTACCGGTCGTCACCTGTTCGAAGGCGGACTTGGCGCCAGCCAGATCACCAGACATCGCCAGTGCTATGCCCAGACGCGTGTTCACTTCACCGGCATCGACCGATCCCTTCTGAAGGGCCAGCTTGTACAGTTCAGCAGCCTTGGCGTAATCGCCATAGCCCTGATAAGCACCCGCGGTGAAAGCCGCCGTGCGGCCATTCGCAGCCTTCGCCGCTTCGGCAGCCGCAGACGGTAGCGAGGCCTTATCGGATGCGATTTTCGCGGTAGCCTGCGTATAGAAATCACTCAGCTTGCCAGCAGGGAGCTTTCCGCTTGAGCGTCCCTGATCGATGACCGATTTGACTTCACCGAACAGCGCCAGTTTGGACGCCGTATCGGCATATTCGGCGTAGTCATATTCGCTTTCCAGCGCGCTAGTCTGCGACATCAAGCGCAATACATCGAGATTTTCACCCGATGTCATGGAGCGGTTGCGATCCTGGAAGGTGCGCAACAACTGACGCCAGTTCTTGCCCGATGGATCGCCGTCCACCTGATACAGCGCCCATTGGGGTGCGTCTGGCGAACCGCTCGTGTACGCCATGGTGAACCCGCGGTTGTACCAGCCTGCCGGAACAGCAGCGCCTGCAGCCTTTTCGATTTCAATCGCCTTCTTCAGATGCGGCAAGCCCTGAGCCGCGATCGGCTTTGCTGCCGGGGGCAACTGGCCATTGGGCGTTGCTTGTGAAGCAGCCTTTTGAAAATATGCCTCAGCCAGCATGAGATGCGGATTGCTGCCAGGATAGTTCAGTTCAACCGCTTTCTGGAAATGGGCGATTGAAGCGTCGTAATCCTTGGCCTTCATCGCAAAATCGCCTGCGAAGAACTCGTACTTCGGCAACTCCTCTGCAGGCGCACCGCCGCTGGCGAGCATGCCCTCGATAGCCTGTCGCTGAACGGCAGCGTCCTTTGCGCCCAGTCCAATGTTCAGACGAATGACATTCAGGTTGAACAACTCATCCGGCGTTTTGGCGAATGGCTCGGCCTCAGCGATCTTCGCCTTTGCACCTTCAAAATTGCCCGCCTTGACCAGATCCTGCGCGGCCACTGCGGGAGCAGCGAACTCCTTGCTCATCTTCGGGGCGGGCGCTGCCTTTTCCTTCTTTGCCTTTTGAGCGAACGCAGGAGCAGCGGTCATCGCGAGACCGGCCACGCCAAGCATCAGACCTGCGGTCAATTTGGAAACAGAACCCATAAGACTACTCTCCTCAAGAACAACGACGCATAGAATCGGTTTTAAACCTACAAAGGGAAAACCCCGCGCGCCTTGCCATGTTCCCTTGGGAATTAGGCAGGCGCGCGTGAATACCCGTTGAACGGCGATATAGAGCGCAGAGAGCGCTCTGTCATGGGTGATGCTGCGATCTGGCGGCACAAATTACCCACTCATCGCGCCTATGGCGGTCCCACCGCATGATTCCGCGCGCGTACGCGCGTGCGCGAGGGGTGACAGGGCGTTTGCGCTACGCTAGGGTCGGAACGACATAGAAATGTAATCCACCACCCAAAAAAGAGAATCGCATTGACCGACGAGACCCTCCTCGCCGACCCATCGGACATCAGCCCGATCAGCATCGTCGACGAGATGAAGACCAGCTACCTCGACTACGCCATGTCGGTAATCGTGAGCCGTGCGCTGCCCGACGTGCGCGACGGCCTGAAGCCTGTTCACCGCCGCATCCTCTACGCTGCGCATGAAGCAGGCTATGTCGCTGGACGCCCCTATCGCAAGTGCAGCCGTATCGTCGGCGACGTAATGGGTAAATATCACCCGCATGGCGACAGCGCGATCTACATGGCGTTGGCCCGTCTGGCGCAGGACTGGTCGATGCGCGTCATGCTGATCGACGGCCAGGGCAATTTCGGGTCGATGGACCCGGACATGCCCGCAGCCATGCGTTACACCGAAGCGCGACTGGCCAAGGTGTCGAACAGCCTGCTCGAAGATCTCGACAAGGATACCGTCGACTTCACGCCGAACTACGACGCATCGGAAAGCGAGCCGCAGGTGTTGCCGGCGCGCTTCCCCAACCTGCTGGTCAACGGCGCGGGCGGCATTGCCGTCGGCATGGCCACCAATATCCCGCCGCATAACCTCGGCGAAGTCATCAACGCCTGCCTTGCCTATATCGACAATGGCGGCATCACTATCGATGAGCTGATCGAGATCGTTCCCGGCCCCGACTTCCCGACCGGTGCGCTGATTCTGGGCCAGTCCGGTGCGCGCCGCGCCTATCATGAAGGGCGCGGATCGATCATCATGCGCTCGCGCCATGTGATCGAGGAAGGCCGCAACGACCGTCAGTCGATCATTCTGACGGAAATCCCCTATCAGACCGGCAAGAACGGTCTGGTCGAGAAGATCGCCGAAGCTGCCAAGGACAAGCGGATCGAAGGCGTCAGCGACATTCGCGACGAATCGAGCCGTCTGGGCGTACGCATCGTCATCGAGCTTAAGCGCGATGCCACAGCGGAAGTCGTGCTTAACCAGTTGTGGCGTCACACGCCTGCGCAGGCGAGCTTCCCCGCGAACATGCTCGCGATTCGCGGTGGTCGCCCTGAAACGCTGAACCTGCGCGACATCATCGAAGCCTTCGTGAAGTTCCGCGAGGAGGTCATCACCCGCCGCACCAAGTTCGAACTGAACAAGGCACGCGAGCGGGCGCATCTTTTGCTCGGCCTCGTCGTCGCGGTGACCAATCTCGACGAAGTCGTGCGGATGATCCGCGCATCGTCCAGCCCTGCCGAAGCCCGCGAAAAGCTGCTGACACGCGAATGGCCCGCCGAACAGGTTGCGCCCTATATTCGTCTGGTCGAAGCTATCGAGACGGAGATTTCGGGTGACATCTATCGCCTGTCCGAATTGCAGGTCCGCGCCATTCTTGATCTGCGCTTGCATCGCCTGACCGCACTGGGTCGCGATGAAATCGGCAATGAACTGGCTGGCTTGGCGACCAACATCGCCGAATATCTCTCGATCCTGGAAGACCGCGCGAAACTTTACGCCGTCATGCGCGATGAGCTTGTCGCCGTGCGCGACGAATTCGCCACGCCGCGCCGTTCGACGATCACTGCCGCCGCCGATGGCATCGATGACGAAGACCTGATCGAACGCGAAGAGATGGTCGTGACCGTCACGCACCAAGGCTATATCAAGCGCACTCCGCTCGACAGCTTCCGCGCGCAGAACAAGGGCGGCAAGGGCCGCTCTGGCATGGCGACCAAGGATGAGGACGCCGTCACCAACCTGTTCGTCACCTCGACCCACACGCCGGTGCTGTTCTTCTCCACCCATGGCAAGGTGTACCGCATGAAAGTGTGGCGTCTGCCCGAAGGTGGCCCCGCAACACGCGGGCGACCGATGATCAATCTGTTGCCGTTGGCGACTGGCGAAACGATCCGCACCGTCCTGCCGCTGCCTGAAGACGAGGAAAGCTGGAAAGACCTGTCGGTCGTATTCGCGACTGCACACGGCAATGTTCGCCGCAACAGCATGGATGCGTTCGCGAATATCCCGAGCAACGGTAAATTCGCGATGCGTTTCGACGAAGACGCCACGGATCGGCTGATCGGCGTCGCGCTGCTGGCAGAAAACGATGACGCGCTGCTGGCCACTCGTCAGGGAAAAGCGATCCGCTTTGCCTCGACAGACGTGCGCGAGTTCCAGAGCCGCACCTCGACCGGCGTGCGCGGCATGGTGCTCAAAGAAGGCGATGAAGTGATTTCGCTTTCGATCCTGCACCGCTCCGGCGCGACACAGGAAGATCGTGAGGAATATCTGCGCTTCGCACCTTGGAAGCCAGAAAAAGAAGGCGAAATGCGCGATCAGGAACGCTTCAATATGATGCGTGAACATGAACAATTCATCCTGACGGTCTGCGCCAACGGCTATGGCAAGCTATCCTCGGCCTATGACTATCGCCGCACCAATCGCGGCGGTCAGGGCATTACCAACATCGACAATATCGGCCGCAACGGACCGGTCGTCGCCAGCTTTGCGGTCGTCCATGACGATCATCTGATGCTGGTCACCGATCAGGCAAAGCTGATCCGCATGGGCCTTTCCACGATGCGCGTGATCGGCCGCAATTCGGCGGGCGTGCGCCTGTTCAACGTGGCGGACAACGAGCATGTCGTCAGCGCTGCGCGGATCGAAGATAACGACGAGGATGAGGCGGAGGGTGCGACGACCGAAGCGTCAGAGTGACGCTGAAGTCTCAACCCGTTCGCCCTGAGCTTGTCGAAGGTGCTACTGAAAGACAGTGAAGCATGTGCTTCGCTTGCGCTAAGCAGAAGGCTTCGACAGGCTCAGCCCGAACGGGTTAGAGGTTAACTGCCCCGCACCAAAGTCACCTGCGCCACGTCGATCCCGCCGCCGCGGAACCCGCCTTCGCAATACATCAGATAGTATCGCCACAGGTTCACGAACTCCGCGTCGAAGCTGCCGGGAAGCTGCCCAGAGTCCACCGCCACATCGAACCGTTCGCGCCAGATGCGCAGCGTTTCGGCATAGTCCTGCCCGAAATTACGCTGATCCTGCCAGGCAAACCCCTGCGCCTCCGCCAGCGCCCGAAACCGGCTTTCCGACAACAGCAGCCCGCCGGGGAAGACATAGGCCTGAATGAAATCGATGCTGCTCGCATATCGATCGAACAAGGCATCATCGATGCAGATATACTGGATCGCCGCCCGCCCGCCCGGTTTCAGCAACCGATGGATCGCAGCAAGATAATCGGGCCAATATCGTTGCCCGACCGCTTCCACCATCTCGACGCTCGCAACCGCGTCATATGTGCCGATGGCGTCCCGATAGTCGGTCAGATGCACCTGCGCCTTGTCGCCAAAGCCTGCATCGGCCAGCCGATCCCTGGCGAACACTTGCTGCTCCGACGATAAGGTCAGCCCGTCATATCGGATGTCCGCCGTCTCCAGCGCCGCCTGCGCCAACGCGCCCCATCCGCACCCGATTTCCAGCAGCGCGTCGCCATCCTTGAGCGTCAGTCGGTCCAGAATGGCGCGCGCTTTGCGCTGCTGCGCCATCTCCAATGTATCGGCGGGATCATCGAACAACCCACTGGAATAATGCAACTCTTTGTCGAGCCACAACCGATAGAAGTCATTACCCAAGTCATAGTGAAAGGCGATATTACGCCGGGACCCGGTAAGGTTGTTCCGCCGCAGGAACTGGACCGCTTTACCGATCCACCGGTTGATCCCACGCGCCCGGGCCGTTGTTCCCAACGTTCGCCCATTCGCCATGAACAGTGCAAACAACGGCACCGGATCGGGGCTGCTCCATTCCCCCAGCGTCCAGGCGCGATAAAATCCGACCGATCCACCCAGACCCAGCCGCACCAGCGCACGCCAATCGCGCAGATGGACGATACAATATGGCCCATCGGCGCGACCGCCCAATATCCGCGTAGTGCCATCGGGCAGATACGCCTCCAGCGATCCCGTAACCAATCCCGCATCGATCCGGTCGAGCACGCCCTGAAACCGTCCGGCGATCATCCGCGCAAACGGGCCACCGCCGGGCAAAATGGCGCCGCCGGCCGTGACCATATGGCGGCCGCGCTTGGGGGGCTGTGCGTTCATGATGGCTCTCTAGCGCCGGGTGAGGGTCGGGATCAATCAGGCTTTGACATGGGCATGCGCGGCAAGCGCTCTTTCGCGCGCTTCACGATGGCCGATGATCTTCTTGGGATAAGCGGAAGGTCGGCAACCATGCGCCTCAGGATCGTGCACCGCGTCTCCGCTTACGCCCGCAAGCTCTGGAACCCATTGGCGAATATAGTCCCCAGCATCGAATTTTGGCGACTGGGTCAGCGGCGCCATAATCCGCACGAACATATTCGCGTCTACACCGCTGCCCGCCACCCATTGCCAGTTCGTGGCGTTGCTGCCGTAATCGGCATCGACCAGCGTATCCCAGAACCATTGCTCGCCATGTCGCCAATCGATCAGCAGATGCTTGATGAGGAAGCTCGCGGTAATCATCCGCACGCGGTTGTGCATCCAGCCGGTCGCCCAAAGCTGCCGCATCCCGGCATCGACGATGGGATAGCCTGTGCGCCCTTCGGTCCACGCCTTGAAATCCGCGCCTGCCTCGCGCAAATCGCGCCACGGCATAGCATCGAACTGCGGTCGGCCATTGTCCTTGCCATAGGTCGGCAGCTGCACGATCACGTTCTGCGCATAATCCCGCCAAACGATTTCCTTCAAATAAGTCTCGGGGTTACCCCGCACCTTGGATATCGTGTGCCACACCGCCGCAGGCGAAATTTCACCGAAATGCAGATGCGGCGACAGCCGCGAAGTCCCTTCCTGCGACGGCAAATTGCGCGCCTCGTCATAGGCCACCGCCTCAGGCGCAAAGTCCTCCAAACGGCGCGCTGCGTCCGCTTCCCCGGGGGACCATTCATCGGCAAAGCCCTTCGCCCAATCCGGCTTGCTCGGCAGCAACGCCCAGTCCTCAAGCACATCGCTCTCCGGCCACTTCGCCGGCGCAGGGATTGCCTTGGGCGCAGCGCGCGGCTCGGGCGGCGGCATGTGCTGACTAAGTGCCCGCCAGAACGGCGTATAGATCTTGAACAGCCCCCCGCTCCCCGTCCGCACCGTTCCGGGCGGCAGTAGGTAATTGCCGTCATGCAGGCACAGGTCGAGCGCTTCGCCCACCTGCTTTTCCGCATTCAGCCACCAGGGTTCGTAATGATGCAAGGCATGTACGCGGGTGGCGCCAGTCTCTTCGGCGAGCGCCGCCAGAACCTCGACGCTATTGCCCTGCCGCAGGATCAGCCGCGACCCCTTCTCCCGCAACGATGCATCCAGACTTTCGAGGCTATGGTGCAGCCACCAGCGCGAGGCACCGCCCATCTTGCGATGCTTGGGCGTATCGTCGTCCAGTATGTAAACCGGGATAACCGGCCCCTCCTCCACCGCCGCCAGCAAAGCGGCCTGATCGGAAAGGCGCAGATCGCGGCGGAACCATAGCAACACAGGAGTCGTCATCCACCGCCCAATGCCCGGATGCGGCGCTACGTTCCACCTCTATCGGAGATTGCGGCCCTAAGCCTTCGCCACGGTCCAGGTCTGACCCTGCGACACCAGTTTCTGAATGTCCGGCACCTTCCCCTTCGCTGCCATCGCGTTCTGCGCGATCACAGCGCTTTCGAAAGTCGGCGCGGGATCGTCATACAGGACGCCCAGCGCCATCGGGAACAGGCCGAACGGCATTTCCACCAGCATGTGCGCGAGCGAACGGTTCGTGACATCATGGACGATCACGTCCGCCGCCTGCCAGTCGCCATCCACCACATCGACGACCTTGAGCGTCAGCTTCTGCCGGTCCAGCGCAATCCCCTTCGTACTGCCGACCTTCATATTGCCGAACAGCATCGGCTTGCCATTCTCCAGCCAAAGCTGCCCGTCGTCCGCTTTCTTCTTCTCGGTGAAGTCAGCGAAGACGTCCTTGTTATAAACGATGCAGTTCTGGAAGATTTCCACGAACGCCGCGCCTTTATGGGCGTGGGCGGCTTTGAGGACATCGGGCAGCTTCTTCGACACGTCGAAGCCCCGCGCCACGAACCGCGCGCCGCTACCCAGTGCGAACGCTGCCGGCTTAGCGGGGTGGTCGACCGATCCGAAGGGCGTCGAAGGGCTCCTGGTGCCTTCGCGGCTGGTGGGCGAGTATTGCCCCTTGGTCAGGCCGTAGATCTCATTGTTGAAAAGCAGAATCTGGCAATCGAGGTTGCGACGCAGGATGTGCATCATGTGATTGCCACCGATGGACAGCCCGTCGCCGTCGCCGGTGACAATCCATACGTCGAGGCTAGGGTTCGCCAGCTTTACGCCCGTAGCAAAAGCAGGGGCACGCCCGTGAATGGTGTGGAAGCCGTAGCTTTCGATGTAGTAGGGAAAGCGCGAGGAGCAACCAATACCGCTGACGAACACAGTGTTCGCGGGCGTCGCACCGATCTCCGGCAAGGTGCGCTGCACGGCCTTGAGGATTGCGTAATCGCCGCAACCGGGACACCAGCGCACTTCCTGATCGGTTTCCCAATCCTTGGGCGTCAGCGTGATGGGCGTCATGTCGTTCATGGCAAACTTCCCTAAGGTCGCGCATATGCACGGGGTTCGGTCAGGCGAGCGCGGCGTCGATAGCGGCCTCTATTTCGGCGATGCGGAAGGGTTGGCCGGACACTTTGTTGAGCGGCCTGGCGTCGACCAGATACTGGTCGCGCAGCACCGTCTTCAATTGTCCGGTGTTCATTTCCGGCACGAGGATCGTATCGTAAGACTTTAGAAGATCGCCCAAATTTCTCGGCATGGGCCATATGTAGCGCAGGTGGATATGGCTGACGTCCAACCCCTTTGCCCGCGCGCGGCGCACCGCCTGATAGATCGGCCCGAAAGTCGATCCCCAGCCAACGATGGCGAGCTTCCCGCCTGCCTGCCCGATTTCCACCGCCTGATCGGGAATGTCGTTCGCAATGCCCAAGACCTTGTCCCGGCGGAGTTCGGTCATCGCCTGATGGTTTGCGGGGGAATATTCGATATGGCCGGTATCGACCTGCTTTTCGATGCCGCCAATGCGGTGCATCAGACCCGGCGTTCCGGGCTTCACCCAGGGACGCGCCAGCTTTTCGTCGCGACCATAAGGCAGGAATCCGCCTTCCTGCGGCTTTTCCATGAACGTCACGGGAAACGGTGTGTAGCTGGCCATGTCCGGCACTTTCCACGGCTCGGCCGCGTTGGCGATATAACCGTCGGTCAGCAGTATGACCGGCGTCATGTAGCGCGTAGCGATCCGCACCGCTTCGATGGCGCAATCGAACGCATCGGCTGGCGAGCGCGCAGCGATGACGGGCATCGGCGCATCGCCATTGCGCCCGTACACTGCCTGATACAGATCGGACTGCTCGGTCTTGGTGGGAAGCCCGGTCGACGGCCCACCGCGCTGCGAATTGACGATCACCAGCGGCAGCTCGGTCATGATCGCCAAACCCATCGCTTCGCCTTTCAGCGCGATACCCGGCCCCGATGACGAGGTGACGCCCAGTTGCCCGGCATAGCTTGCGCCAATGGCCGACGATATGGCCGCAATCTCATCTTCGGCCTGGAAGGTGGTGACCCCATATTCCTTGAGCCGCGAAAGGTGGTGCAGGATTGCCGACGCTGGCGTGATGGGATAGCCGCCAAAGAACATCGGCAGGCTGGCAAGTTGCGTCCCCGCAACCAAGCCCAGCGAAATCGCTTCCGCGCCCGTGACGGTGCGATACAGGCCAGCAGGCGCAGGCGCCGCGGCCACATGAAGCTGCTTGAGATCGAGCCCCCCGCCGCCGATTTCCGCCGTTTCGCCATAGGCGTGACCCGCATTCAGCGCGGCGATGTTGGCGTCTGCCAGTACGGGGCTTTTGGCGAACTTGCTCGTGAGCCAGTCGACGATTGGCTGGCGGTCGCGATCGAACATCCAGAGGGCGAGCCCCAGCGTCCACATGTTCTTGCAGCGCAACGCTTCCTTGTTGCCCAGACCGAAGGGTTTCACGCTTTCCAGCGTACGCTGCGAAATGTCGAACGAGAGCAACTGCCATTTGGCAAGGCTCCCATCTTCCAGCGGGTTGGCCGTATACTTTGCCTTGGCCAGATTGCGGTCGTTGAACTCTCCCGTATCGGCAATGATCAAGCCGCCCGGCTTCAAGTCGATCACATTGGTCTTGAGCGCCGCAGGGTTCATCGCCACCAGCACATCGGGTGCATCGCCCGCAGTGGTAATGTCGGTCGATCCGAAATTGATCTGAAACGCCGAGACGCCGAACAGCGTCCCTTGCGGCGCGCGAATTTCCGCCGGGAAATCGGGAAAGGTTGACAAGTCGTTCCCGGCCAGCGCCGTCGAAAGCGTGAATTGCCCCCCGGTCAGTTGCATCCCGTCACCGGAGTCGCCAGCAAAGCGGACAACGACCGCGTCGGGCGCGATGGGGGCCATCGGTATAATGTCGGGCGTGATCTGTGCGACGGTCGCCATAAACGCGGTCCTGTGCTCGATGTCCGGCCATCCGGTATGGCTTTCCTACGCCCGACGGACGGCCTATACAAAATAGTTTTCGTGGGCACGGCCCATGGGGAAGTTTCCAGCACGTGCCGTCATCGATAATAGCTCATCGCCAGCACACGCATGGCGTCGGCATGCCGGCGCGCCACGGCGTGCTGGTCGAGGCCATAGCCACCCCCCAATGCCGACGCGAGCGGGATGCCGCGCCGCCTTGCTTCCCCACCGACGAAACTGTCACGCGCGGCCAAACCGACATCCGTCAGAGCAAGCCGTCCCAGCCGGTCGTCTTCATGGGCATCCACACCCGCCTGATACAGAATGATATCGGGACGGCATCGATCGATCAGGCGCGGCAGCGCGTCTTCCAGCGCATCGAGATAGGCGTCATCGTCCGTGCCATCGGGCAATTCCAGATCGAGCGTCGATTGCGCCTTGCGCGCCGGGAAGTTCTTCTCCGCATGCATGGAGAAGGTCGTGACGTCATGCCGCCCGGCTAACAACGATGCCGTTCCATCGCCCTGATGCACGTCGAGATCGACGATCAGGACATGCCGCACCTGCTTTTCCGTCAGCAATCGGTGGGCGGCAATCGCCAGATCGTTGAAAATGCAATAGCCCGCGCCGGTATCGTACAGCGCATGATGGCTACCCCCCGCCCCGTTCGCCGCATAGCCGCGCTCAAGCGCCAGCCGTGCCGCCATCCACGTCCCCCCGCTGGTACGCAATGCACGGCGGGCAAGGGACAGCGTGATCGGAAAGCCGATGCGCCGCGCCTTTTCTGTAGGGACAGCGGCACTCAGCACTTCTCCGACATAGCCGGAATCATGCACCGCCTCGACCCATCCCTGCGATATCAGCGGGGCCTCATGCTCCGTCGGCGGGTCGGGATCGGCCCGAAGGATGTCGCGCACCAGCGTATATTTGTCCCACGGAAAGCGGATTGCACGCGACGGATCGGCATCCTGCCGCAAACTGTAATCCTGATGATGGACGAGCGGGAACATGCAGCCTATCTACCCAGCAACAGGAGGGCATTGGTGTTTGCGCCGATTCCCTCCGTTCGTCCAACATTTATCCATCGGCCCGGTGGCACACCGATTTGGCCGATCCGACAGAGACATCAGGACTTATGCCTAAGAAAACCGACCTTCCCTATCGGCCCTGCGTGGGGATCATGCTGGTCAACATGCACGGGCATGTGTTCGTGGGCCAGCGGATCGACAACAGGGTGGAAGCCTGGCAGATGCCGCAGGGCGGGATCGACCCCGGCGAGGAACCTCGCGAGACCGCACTGCGTGAGTTGAACGAGGAAACCGGTATCGACGCGGCGCACGTCAACATCATCGCCCAATCGAAAGAAGACTATTTCTACGATCTGCCCGACGAGTTGGTCGGAAAGATATGGGGCGGGAAATATCGCGGCCAGCGGCAAGTGTGGTATCTCGCACGCTTCGGCGGGAGCGACGACGACGTCAATATTCAGACGGCCCATCCCGAATTTCGGGCTTGGCAATGGACGCCGCCTGAAACGCTTCCCGAACTGATCGTGCCGTTCAAGAAGAAGCTGTATCGCGACCTGCTGAAAGAGTTCGGCCACCTTATCTGATCGCCGTCTTTGCGCTGGAATGGTCGTTCCAGCCGACCAAGTGGGTTCAAATATCGGCAGAAAACTGTACTATGCCGCAATGCATCATGGTTTTCGCGTTCCCGTACTGCTCTGTGCTGCCTTACTGACGGCGCCTGCCGTTAACGCGGGAACGGTTGACGGGCCGCCCCCAGCCGCAAAGTCCCCTGCCCCGCCGCCCCTTCCCGAAGCGGTGCGCAAAATGCTCGAAACGGCGATTGCCAGCGGCAATGAAGGCGACATCTCCGCCGTTTCGAAAATCGCGCAGCAGACCAACCCCGAAGCCAGCGCTGAAATTGCCGCAATGGTGAACGCGCATCGTGCGACCGTTGCAACCGCCCGCCAGGAAAAGCTGAGCGATCCCAATATGCTGGCTTTATGGGACGGACGCGGCGAACTGGGCGGGTTCCTGTCCACCGGCAGCGCGGAGGAAGTGGGCATCAGCGCTGGGATCAGCATCCAGCGGCAAGGGCTCAAATGGCTCCATAAAATTCAGGGCAGCGCCGACTATCGCCGCGCCAATGGCGCGACATCGCGCGAACGCTTCGTGGGTTCCTATGAAACCCGCTATCAGTTCGATCCCAAGGGCTATACTTATGGGCTGGGTCAGTTCGAACGCGATCCCTTCCTCGGCTATGAAAGCCGCTACACGGCATCCTTCGGCGTCGGTTACCGCGTGGTGCAGAACAAATCCCTCGATCTCTCAATGAACCTCGGCCCATCCGTGCGCTTCGTGGATTACACGCTCGATGAGACGGAAAGTAAGGTCGGTGCCCGATCTTCCTACGATCTGGCATGGAAGCTGACCCCCGCAGTGACCTTCCGCCAGAATGGGTCCGCCTATCTTGAGGATGAATTGAAGAGCGCGACTTTGCTCACATCATTAGACGCGCGCCTTATTTCGCGTGTCACCGCGCGGCTGTCATATAACGTGCAACGCGAAGCGGAAACGCTGCTGACCGACGGTCGAACCGATACCCTCAGCAAAGTGACGCTCGTCTACGATTTCTGACAATTGACGGGGGTGGAGGCGCACGCTCCCCTCTGTTAGAGTGTTGCCGATGAGCGCAATATCCTTATCCGAGCAGATCGTGATTGACGCTGCCGCCGCCGCGCCGATGCTGGCGCAGGTCGAACAGTGGTCGGCAGTGAACACCGGGTCGCGCAATCTGGCTGGACTGGCGACGATGGCCGGGCTGCTGGCCGATGCCTTTGCCATTCTGCCCGGCGATCTCGCGCTGATCGATCCAGCCCCGGTGGATGCCGTGGCTGCCGATGGGCAGGTCGTGCCCCTGCTTCATGGCCAGCATCTGCATCTGAAGGTCCGCCCCGATGCGCCCGTGCAAGTACTGCTGACCGGGCATATGGATACGGTCTTTGCCGCCTCTGACAGTTTTCAGGGATTGCGATGGCTGGAGTCGGGGGTGCTGAACGGCCCCGGTGTCGCGGACATGAAAAGCGGGATCGCGATCATGCTGGCGGCGCTGACCGCGCTGGAACGCAGCCCGACTGCGGCTAGCATCGGCTATGAAGTCGTCATCAACAGCGACGAGGAAGTGGGCAGCCCCGCCTCCGCCGCGCTGATCGCGCGCGCCGCGCGAGGCAAGGTCGCGGCCCTCACCTATGAACCCTCCGCTTTGCCCGACGGTACGCTGGCCGGTGCGCGGGCCGGTAGCGGCAATTTCTCGATCATCGTTTTCGGGCGCAGCGCCCATGCGGGCCGCAATCCGGAGGATGGCCGTAATGCCCTGCTCGCCGCCGCCGACATTGCCCTGCGCCTGAAGGCCGCAAGTGGCGTGACACCCGATGGGCGGGGCTTTTCCTGCAACCCCGCGAA
Organism: Sphingobium sp. BS19; assembly: GCF_027925545.1. NCBI lineage: Bacteria > Pseudomonadati > Pseudomonadota > Alphaproteobacteria > Sphingomonadales > Sphingobiaceae > Sphingobium > Sphingobium sp. BS19. Next base: position 88,307 of record NZ_BSEF01000008.1, on the reverse strand, counting down.
GATCGACGGCGGTGGACCGAACAACGTCGTGCCCGATCAGGCGGTGCTGCGCGTCAATTTCCGCCCCCGCACCCCGGCTGACGAAGTGGCGGCGAGCGCACTCATTGACCGCGTGATCGCCGACGTCGCTCTGGAGCATGACGTCCTCATTCAGCGCCATGGCGGCTTCGGTCGTCCGCCCAAGCCGATGGACGACAAAGCGGAGCGGCTCTTCGGCCTGGTAAAACGATGCGGCGCGGATCTTGGCTTGCCGATTGCGTGGCGCGATACCGGCGGCGTGTGCGATGGCAACAACATCGCGGCCTGCGGCGTGCCAGTCGTCGATACGATGGGCGCGCGCGGCGGCAGCATCCACAGCCATGACGAATTTCTGATAACCGACAGCCTGTCCGAACGCGCACGACTTTCGGCGCTGACGCTGATGCGGATCGCGGCGGGGCAATTCGATAATAACGGGGGGATAGAGTGACATTCTTCATGCGACCGGCGCGACCGGACGATCTTCAGACATTGTACGAAATGGCAAAGCTAACCGGCGGCGGTTTCACGAATCTGCCGCCCGATCGCAAGTCCCTCTCGGCCAAGCTGGAGCGCACTGCAGAGGCGCTTGCCCGCCCCGACGACAGCATGACCGATGAAATGATCGTCCTCGTGCTGGAAAACAGCGAGACGGGCCAAGTACGCGGTACCTGCCAGCTCTTCAGCGAAGTCGGGCAGAAGCACCCCTTCTATTCCTACCGCCTCGGCACCCTGACCCAGCACAGCCGGGAATTGGGCCGCACATTCCGCGCCGAAATGCTCACCCTCACGACCGATCTGGAAGGATCGACCGAAGTCGGCGGCCTGTTCCTCCACCCGCGCGAACGCGCCGAAGGGCTGGGGCTTTTGCTCGCTCGCAGCCGCTATCTCTACATCCGCCAGCATCGCGCCCGCTTTGGTGACCGCGTAATCGCCGAATTGCGCGGCGTGATCGACGAAGCGGGCGGCTCGCCCTTCTGGGACGGTCTCGCCGGTCGCTTTTTCGGCATGAGCTTTCAGGAAGCCGATGAGTTCAATGCCATCAACGGCTATCAGTTCATTGCCGACCTGATGCCCAAGACGCCGATCTACACCGCGATGCTGACCGATCACGCGCGTTCGGTCATCGGCCTGCCCCATCCCAATGGCCGCGCCGCAATGCGAATGCTGGAGGCGGAAGGATTCAAGAACGCTGGCTATGTCGACATTTTCGATGGCGGCCCGACGATGGTGGGGCAGATCGACAGCCTGCGCACCGTCGCCGAAGCGCGCAACGTCACTCTGTCCGGCACGCATACGGAGCGCGGCGACAAGGTGCTGATCGCCCGCGGCAAACGCGCTGACTATCGCTGCGCCTACGGTCAGGTGGTCGAGGGGGAAGACGGCACCGCCGCACTCGACGCCGCCAGCATCGCGCTACTCGGCCTTTCGCCGGGTGACAGCTTTTCGATGGTCGGGCGCTGATCCATGGCAGTCACCGAAATCAATTTCGACGGCATCATCGGCCCCAGCCACAATTATGCGGGCCTCAGCCTCGGCAATCTTGCTTCCGCCAATAATGCCGGCGCGCCCTCCTTCCCGCGCCGTGCCGCGCTGGAGGGCATCGCCAAGATGCGCGCCAACATCGCGCTCGGCCTGCGTCAGGGCATCTTCCTGCCGCAGCGCCGCCCCGACCACCCATGGCTTGCCAGCCTCGGCACCGACATGGCGAGTGCTGAGCCGCATATGCGCGCCGCCGCCTTCTCCGCTTCGTCGATGTGGGCCGCCAACGCCGCGACTGTCTCCCCCGCCACCGACACCGGCGACGGCCGATGCCACCTGACTGTTGCCAACCTCGTCACCATGCCCCACCGCAGCCACGAATGGCCGCAGACGCTGGCGCAATTGCGCGTCGCCTTCCGCTCGGATCGGTTCGCTGTCCACGCCCCCGTCCCCGCCCCGTTCGGCGACGAAGGCGCAGCGAATCACATGCGCCTGTGCGACACCCACGCTGCCCCCGGCGTCGAGATATTCGTATACGGTCGTGCAGGCGGCGCCTTCCCCGCGCGTCAGCATGTCGAGGCGAGCAAGGCCGTCGCGCGCATCCACGGCCTTGACCTCGCCCGCACCCTCTTCGTCGAACAGTCCGAAGAAGCCATCGCTGCAGGCGCCTTCCACAACGATGTCGTCGCCGTCGCCAACGAGCGGGTGCTGTTCGCCCACGAACGCGCCTTTGCCCACAAGCACAGCTTTTTCACCGACCTGCGCCGCCTGCTCCCCTCGGTCGAGATCGTCGAAGTGCCCGACAGTGCGGTCAGCCTGTCCGATGCGATCAAAAGCTACCTCTTCAACGCGCAGCTCGTGACCCTGCCCGATGGCGCGGGCATGGCCCTGATCGTCCCCACCGAAGCGCAGGCGACCCCCGCCGTATGGCAATGGCTCGAAACGCTGCTGACCGGCAACGGCCCGATCCGGCAAGTGATCCCGGTCGACGTGCGGCAATCCATGGCCAATGGCGGCGGCCCCGCCTGCCTGCGCCTGCGCGTCGTCGCCGATCCGCTCGACATAGACGAGCGGTTTCTCGTCACTGACGCAAAGCTGGACGGCATAGCCGCCGTGATCGCAGACCATTGGCCCGAAAAGATTGCCCCCGCGGACCTCTCCGACGCTCATCTGATCGCAAAAGTCGAACAATCGTGGTTAACCCTTGTTGACCATTTGCAGCTTTCCCGCGACCTATGTGTTGAGGCTGAGACGGACTGATCGGGCGGCGGCAATCGCTCTCCATCGTCCCGCTTGTCTCGCTGGATCCGGGATCGCCATGCAAAAGATCAAACGCCTTTTCACGATCAAGACCAAGTTCGAAGCGTTCCTCGTGATCTACGCGCTCGCGCTGGGCGCGACCGAGCGCGGGATGGTGTATATGGACCAGTATCCCGGCGTCGGTGGGCGGTTGCTGGCACTCTGCTGCACCGGCGCGGTGTTCATGGCAGGCGGCAAGGTTCTGGACGCAGTGGACATGCAGCGGCGGTGGCAGTTCTAAAGCAAGGGTTGACCTTCGGGCGTCGGCAAAAGTCGGGTCAAGGTCGACGATGCCCCCTCACGAAACCCGCTTTCGTCAACCCGCTATCTCGTCTTCACTAGGCCCGAGTAAGGGAGCTAATGCACCCCAACGTCACCTTGAGAGATACAACAGGCTCATCGCTGTCTTGATCTTTATCAGACGATATTAGCTGCCCGACCAGAGCACTGGCGGGCAGCTAACCATGAAACGCAGGATTACTTAGGGAGATAGATTCCGCAAAGCTTGTTGCCATCTGGATCGCGGAAATAGGCGAGGTTGATTGTACCCATAGACGCTGTTTCGCGCGGACCGGGCGCTGCCTCAATCGACGCGCCGCCATTGGCGACTGCGGCATCGTGGAACTGCTTCACCTGCTCTGGCGAGTTGCAGGAGAATGCAACGGTGCTGCCGTTCGCGACGGTTGCCGGTTCGTCGTTGATCGGCTGGGTAACAATGAAATTCGCGCCATTCCCACTGTTGTAGATCAGGCGCGTGTGGCCACTGTCGGCTACGTTAACGATCGCTTCCCCAACTCCGAGGGTGCCAAGTACCGCGTCGTAAAAGCGCTTTGCCCGTTCGATGTCGTTCGATCCAACCATCGTGTGAAAAAGCATGCATCTTCTCCTACTCGGGCCATGTCATGATTGAACGGCGCCCGCGTTCGGGCAATAGCAGAATCGAAAGCACAGTCACGCTCGGATCAGGTCGACCTTGGCGTGTTCGAGCATAGTGGCGAGGATATTGCCTTGGGGATGGCGCATGCTGGACGCGGGTGCTTGATGGCCAGCGAAGGCGATCTGTCGATGGAACCGAACGCCCTGAAACTGTGTCAGGAGCATCATCGCTAAACTTCTGCCATCCGCCCGTCATCGTCATCCCGGCCGTCAGATTTGGTCGAAATGATCGGAAATGGATTCCCGCTTTTGCGGGAATGACGAAGGGTGGAGGGTCGCTGCCCCCCCCCCCCATCCAACCCCCACATTACCCTGTCCTACACCCCACCCGCTCCGCTAAACCCCCGCGCGTGCCCAACCTGACGCACTGCACGAAGTCCATGCCGCGCTCCCCTTCCGCCCTTGGGGCAGGACAGCCGAGCGGTAGTTCGATTTCACTATGTGTACTGGCGATGACGAAGCGGCACCAGCGGGACCGCAGCGCCTGATGCTGCACCACTATGTTTGTTTCAGGCGGGGAGCCTGTCGGCTGGTCTGAATTTTTTCGGAGAAGGAAGAGTGGAAGTATGGGCACCTATTTCACCGTTTCCTGGCGAAACCCAACTCTCCACCGTGCTCCTGCGCAGGCAGGAGCCCAGGGCGTATCGCGAAGGTCGTGCCCAACACTATGGACTCCTGTTTTCGCAGGAAAACGGCAGCGCACATTCCCCAAGGAAAACGCAAATGGGTGGTGACGTAGTGAGGCTTTTGAGGCTTTTCGCAAAATCTGCGGCCTTAAACCGGCACCGCGCACGCCCACCGAACACCACGCCCGAACACCTATGAGTGCTAACCTGGCGTCACCTGTGTCACCTTCCGCACCCCTACGCCCCTAAATCTCATACTCCGGCAGAAACTGCAGCGGAGGCATTTCGGCGCGGCTGGCGCGTTCGCTACGCGGCTGCATCTCGCCATACAGGTTGCGGACAGTTGTGCTGCCGGTCTTGACGAAGAAAGCAGGGAGCAGCCCGTGGATCATGCACGCGACGCCCCCGATCACCATCCGCACGCCGAATGATCCGGCGGTATGCGCATGGCCCCAATAGGTCTCGCCGACCCGGCGTGGATGATCGAGGAAAAACGTCTGGAACATGGTCCGGCTCTGGCCCCTTGCGGTGGATGGGATGCACGCAAACATAGAGCAAGCCCCCGCGAAGGGCCAGAGCCGAAGGCCAAATCGTCAGTTTTTCGCGGATTCGATCGATTTTGCGCTCTGCCCGAACAGAATCTTGCGTTCTTCCTCCGTGCGGATGCCCGACGGGTTGGGATTGATCTCCGGCCCGCGCGCATAGGCGCGTGTTGTCGCAGGCCGCGCCGCGATTGCATCGAACCAGCGATGCACATTGGGGAACTCTGCGAGATCCTGTCCCTGCGCTTCAAACGGAACGATCCACGGATAGATCGCCATGTCGGCAATCGAATACGCCTCGCCTGCAACGAACGCCCGATCCGCGAGGCGCTTGTTCAAAACGCCGTACAAGCGATTGGTTTCGTTGACGTAGCGATCAACAGCGTAGGGGATTTTCTCCGGCGCATAGTTACGGAAATGATGGGTCTGCCCAGCCATCGGGCCAAGTCCGCCGACTTGCCAGAACAGCCATTGCAGCACTTCATTGCGACCGTGCGCGTCGGTGGGCAGGAACTGGCCGGTCTTTTCCGCCAGATACAGCAGGATCGCACCCGATTCGAATAGCGCAACAGATCCGCTGCCGTCCTTCGGCGCGTTGTCGACTATCGCGGGCATCTTGTTGTTGGGGGAGATCGCCAGAAACTCGGGCGTGAACTGCTCGCCCTTGCCGATGTTGATGCCGTGGAGGGTGTAGGGAATGCCCGCTTCCTCCAGGAAAAGAGTCACCTTATGCCCATTGGGGGTGGGCCAGTAATACAGATCGATCATCGCGGGGAGGCTCCTTCGATACGCGGCGGTGGGCCACGCTGTCCCGACATAGCTAGGACGCAGGTGTAACGGTTCAACGGGGCACAGCGATTTTTATCGAAGGAGGCTGCGACATTTGCGTCGATCATACGTTCTGCTACGCCGCCAGTTCTGCCACTGCCAAGAGGTGCTCGTGACCGTCGTTGCTGCCTATCTGTACCGTGACGGGCGTCAGGTACGTCCCATTGCCATCGATGAGATCAACCCCTGCCACGGCGGCGCGTCCGAATTCGTCTGGATCGGGCTTGTCGAACCGTCCGAAGGCGAATTGCGCACGCTCCAGACGCAGTTCAGGCTCCACCCGTTAGCGGTCGAGGATGCGTTGAAGGCGCATCAGCTTCCCAAGGTGGACATCTACGGCGAACAGTTGTTCGTCGTCGCCCGCACTGCGCATCTGGAGGGGGAGACGATCCATTATGGCGAAACGTCGATCTTCGTTGGCACGAACCACATCATATCGGTGCGTCATGGCTCCGCCCGCGCGCATACCGAACTGCGCAGCCATCTGGAGGCAGCCCCCGCATTGCTGGCGCATGGGGTGGATTATGTGCTGCACGCGATCCTGGACTTCATCGTCGACGGCTATCTGCCTATCGTCGAGTCGATCGAGGAGGAAGTCCTGCAGATCGAACAGCGGGCGATGGATGCTTTTCTGGTTCGGGAAGACGTGACCCGCATCTTCAATCTGCGGCGGGAATTGATCCGGTTCCAGCGCATATTGGGGCCCATGGGCGAGCTATGCAGCAAGTTGGTCAATCTGGAGATGCCGTGCGTCGATATAGAGACGCGGCCCTATTTCCGCGACGTGCTGGACCATGTGCGACGGGTAGAGAACATGACCGGCGGCTTGCGCGACGTGCTGACGTCGGTGTTCGAAGTCAGCACCTTGCTGGAGCAGCAGCGACAGGGCGCTATTACGCGGCAGTTGGCAGCGTGGGCGGCCATCCTGGCAGTTCCTACGGCGATTGCGGGCATATACGGCATGAATTTCGAGCATATGCCCGAATTGAAGAGCGTCTATGGCTATCCCGCCGTGCTGATAGTCATCGCGGCGATTTGCACCGCCTTGTACGTCAGGTTCAAGCGAGTCGGATGGCTATAGCGATCAGAGGATCGCGACGATCCCAACGGCGATCCCCGCCCACAGTATGAGCGAGGCCCCGACGATGACGGGGATGCCATAGGCCATGCGGCGGGCGTCCGGCGCATCCTGATCGAACGCATTGCCCGGTGCAACGACAAGATCGTCGGCAGGCGTCGGCTCGCTTTTCAGGAGGGCGGCGCTGACCATGGCTTCGGTGATGGGAGTCAGGAACTGACAACCTGCAAGCGCGCCGCTGCTCCACGTTACGCGGGCTTCAGTAGCGGCGCCGCGCGGCAGCGTGATCGTGATCGGATCGCCAACGGCGAGCGGTCGCGACGCGCGAAGCAATGCACCGCCCACAGAAATATCCATGATAACTGCCGTATCCGGACCCGAATCGGCGATACGCAGGAACAGCGGTTTACGCGCTTGCCGCCGTGGCTGCTGGCCCGGCGTGCCTTCTGGCAGAGAATAAGACGGTTCGACCACGTGTTTGCTCCGGCGATTACTCCAAAGCCTTAGCACCGCGATGGTTGCCAAAGCGTTTAGAAACCTGCGCCTTCAAATGCAGCTACTTACGCCGCGTATAGAGCAACGCTGCCACGATTGCCGCCGAGCCAATGCCGACCGCTGCACCAATCGCGACATTCTTCTTGGTCGAGCCCTTGTTGGCCTCTGTGGAGGCTGGCGCAGGTGTGGCAGGAACGTCTTTATCACTGGTCATACATCTTCTCCAGATCTGTATGTCGCCTAACGCATCGCGCGACGCAAGGATGCGTACGAGGCCGCTGGCCCGCTTAAGCAAAAGGGCCGACCTTTCGGTCAGCCCCTGCTCCGCTTGCGCGGTATAAGTCCCCTGGTGCACCCGGAGCGATTCGAACGCCCGGCCCTCAGATTCGTAGTCTGATGCTCTATCCAGCTGAGCTACGGGTGCGTCAGGGAAGTGCGCAGATAGAAGGGGGATGGAGTTCTGGCAACCCCCTTTTACCGTTTAGCGCGCTTTATTTATTCAGCCCTTATCCCCGCGCCTTCAATGCCGCCTGCGCCGCCGCCAAACGGGCGATTGGCACGCGGTATGGCGAGGCAGATACGTAATCGAGACCTGTCGCTTCGCAGAAGGCTATAGAGGCAGGATCGCCGCCATGTTCACCGCAAATGCCCAGCTTGATGTCGGGGCGGGTCTTTCGACCGCGCTCGGCAGCGATCTGGATCAGTTCGCCCACGCCTTCCACATCAATGCTGACGAACGGGTCGCGCGGGAAGATGCCCTTATCGACATACGTACCCAGGAACCGGCTGGCGTCATCACGGCTGATGCCAATTGTGGTCTGCGTCAGATCGTTGGTGCCGAAGGAAAAGAATTCGGCGGCCACCGCGATTTCCCCTGCCTTGAGCGCTGCGCGTGGCAGTTCGATCATGGTGCCGACCAGATATTCGATGGTCTTGCCACGCTCGGCGAACACAAGCTGCGCCTGCGCGTCGACGATCGCCTTCATCAGCTCCAGTTCCTTCGCCGTGGCGACGAGCGGTATCATGACTTCAGGAATCGGGGCAGCGCCGCTATGCTCGGCAACGTCGATTGCTGCCTCGAATATGGCACGCGCCTGCATTTCGTAGATCTCAGGATAGGTGACGCCCAGACGACAACCGCGATGGCCCAGCATCGGGTTGAACTCATGCAGTTCCGAAGCCCGACGCTTCAACACGTCGATGCCGACGCCTGCTGCCTTGGCCACTTCCTCGAACTCAGCTTCCTCATGCGGCAGGAATTCGTGCAGCGGCGGATCGAGCAAGCGGATCGTGACAGGCAGGCCTGCCATCACCAGGAAAATCTCGGTGAAATCGCTACGCTGTTCGGGAAGCAGCTTTTCGAGCGCTTCGCGGCGGCCCTTTTCGCTGTCGGCCAGAATCATCTGACGTACAGCGGTAATGCGGGCCGCATCGAAGAACATATGTTCGGTACGGCATAAGCCGACACCTTCCGCACCGAATTCACGCGCCGTCTTGCAGTCGAGCGGAGTTTCGGCGTTAGCGCGAACCTTCAAGCGGCGGACCTTATCGGCCCAGACCATCAGCGTACCGAAGTCGCCCGCCAGTTCAGGCTGTACGGTTGGCACCGCGCCGGACATGACTTCGCCGGTGGAGCCGTCGATGGTGACGATGTCGCCTTCGACCAGTTCACGACCGGCGACGCGCAGAATCTTGGCCTTCGCATCGATCGAAATGCTGCCAGCGCCGGAAACGCAGGGACGCCCCATGCCGCGCGCTACCACGGCAGCGTGCGACGTCATGCCGCCACGCGCCGTCAGGATGCCCTTGGCCGCGTGCATGCCGTGAATGTCTTCAGGGCTGGTTTCCGTGCGGACGAGGATGACCGCGTCGCCCATTTCGTTGCGACGCTCAGCTGTATCGGCGTCGAACACGACCATGCCGGAGGCGGCACCCGGAGAGGCCGGAAGCCCCTTCGTGAGTACATCGCGCACAGCCGTCGGATCGAGCGTGGGATGCAGCAACTGATCCAGCGCCGAAGGATCGACGCGGGCAACGGCTTCCTCTTCCGTGATGAGACCTTCGCCTGCCATGTCGACGGCCATTTTCAGTGCCGCCTTGGCAGTACGCTTGCCCGAGCGCGTCTGAAGCATCCAGAGCTTGCCCTGCTGCACCGTGAACTCAATGTCTTGCATGTCGCGATAATGCTGTTCCAATATCTGGAACACTCGCGCCAGTTCGGCGTAGGTTTCGGGCATCGCTTCTTCCATCGAAGCAGCCTTCGCCCCTGCCCGTTCGCGCGCGGCGAGCGTCAGATATTGCGGGGTACGGATGCCCGCGACGACATCCTCACCCTGCGCGTTGATCAGAAATTCGCCGTAATACACGTTCTCGCCGGTCGAGGGATCGCGGGTGAAAGCGACGCCGGTGGCGGACGTGTCGCCCATATTGCCGAACACCATCGCCTGCACATTGACCGCCGTGCCCCAGTCACCGGGGATGTCGTTTAGGCGCCGATAGACCTTCGCGCGGTCCGCCTGCCATGATCCGAACACTGCGCTGATCGCGCCCCAAAGCTGATCGTGCACATCCTGCGGGAAAGGCTTTTTCCACTGATCGACAACGATCTTCTTATATTCAGTGACCAGCGCCTTCCAGTCGTCAGCGCTCAGTTCGGTATCGAGCGTGTAGCCATGATCTTCCTTGGCGATTTCGAGGGCTTCCTCGAACGCGCCATGATCGAGTTCCAGCACCACGTCGGAATACATCTGAATGAAGCGGCGATAGCTGTCCCACGCGAACCGCGCATCGCCCGATGTGTTGGCCAACCCCTCGACCGTTTCGTCATTGAGGCCAAGGTTCAGCACGGTGTCCATCATGCCCGGCATCGACACGCGCGCGCCCGAACGGACCGATACGAGCAGCGGATCGGCCGCATTGCCGAAGATCTTGCCCGTCACGCCTTCGATATGGGCGATGCCGTTGGCAACTTCGACGCGCAGGCTGTCGGGGAATTTCTGCCCATCGACATAATAACGGGTGCACATTTCGGTCGTAATGGTGAAACCCGGCGGAACCGGCAGCCCGATAGATGCCATGCCATCCAGATTGGCGCCCTTGCCACCCAGCAGGTTCTTGTTACCCTTGCCGCCATCGTCCACGCCGCCGCCGAAGCGATAGACATAGCGGGCATCGCCCGTGCCGGAAGTGTCGGTGGTCTTGTCGATAACGGTAGCCATGGTCGTCCCTCTGCACTGGGCAATTATGTCTTATCACGTTCGCGCATTGTGCGCTGCAACACAGATTCGTTCAAGGCAGGAGTTGGCGCGTTTTGCAACCCGTATCGTATCGGGTCACCCCATTCGCTTGCCATTCCCTCGCATTTCGCGAAATATTATTACAAATCAACCTTCGATGCGCGAGAAATCGGCAACGCCATGCACCGCGTCGCGCATCCGCGCCAGCAGGGCGAGGCGGGCGGCGCGTTTGACGGGATCGGCGTCGTTCACGGTGACGCTTTCGAAAAACGCATCGATGGGTTCGCGCAAGGTAGCCAGAGCGGCCATTGCGGCGGCGAAGTCTTCGCTGGCAATGGCGGCTGTGGCACGCGGTTCGGCGGCATCTAGTGCGGCGATGAGGGCGGCTTCTGCGGGTTCGGGGAGATATCCTAATTCCGTCATGCCAGCGTAGGCTGGCATCTCATGAGGAGGCGCGCCATCGCCTGAGACCCCAGCCTTCGCTGGGGTGACGACTGTGGGGGAAGGCACCTCTTTCTTGAGGATATTCGTCGCGCGCTTGTATCCAGCAAGGAGATTGACGCCGTCGGGCGTTTCAACAAACGCCTGCAATGCCTTCACGCGGGCAAGGAGGCGGACGAGGTTGTCCTCTCCGCCGAGGGCAAATACCGCGTCGATTAGGTCGTGACGAACACCGGCTTCCCGTTGCTGGACTTTGAGGCGGTCAGCGAAGAAGGTTTGAAAGGCTGGAAATACATCTTGTGCAGTGATTGGAGCAGGCACAACCTCAATTGGGTCGCCGAATGAGCCAAGGAGAACTTCACCATCTGCTTGTATTTCAAAATTGGTGACGTTGTCATATTTGAATTTTACTGATTTACTTTTCAGTAACCGACTAATCCAAAATTGCCAATCATCTGCATCCTCATCTGTGGCTTGAAGAAGAAATATCCAACCGACAGGCTCAAATGCTTTCTCAAAGGCCATTCTCAAATTGAGATCCAGCCCGTTGCGTTGCAGAAGAGAAAGCACAGATAACGCAGCACGCCTCAGCGCAAACGGATCACGGCTTCCACTTGGAAACTCGCCGATACCGAAGAATGATACGACCGTGTCCAGCTTATCCGCCAAACTCACCGCCACCGTCACTGGCGCAGTCGGCACGTCATCACCCTGCCCGACCGGTTTGTAGTGGTCGCGGATGGCGTCAGCTACGGCATCCGGCAGGCCTTCGGCGCGGGCGTAGTAGCCGCCCATGATGCCTTGCAATTCGGGGAACTCGCCGACCATTTCGGTGACGAGGTCGGCTTTGCACAGGCGGGCGGCCTGTTCGGCCATGTCCGCCAACTCACCCTTCGTCATGCCAGCGTAGGCTGGCATCTCAGGCGTTGAAGCGCCTTCGCTTGAGACCCCAGCTTTCGCTGGGGCGACGGTTTGGGTTGTGGGAGAGGATTTTACTATGCCCTCTTCAACCAGCCAGCGCGCCAGCTTCGCCACCCGCTCGACCTTATCGGCGACGGTGCCCAGCTTTTCGTGGAAGGTGATGCGTTCCAGCTTCTTCGCGTGATCCTCAAGCCGCGTCTTCTTATCCTGTTCCCAGAAGAAGCGCGCGTCGCTCAGGCGGGCGGCGAGGACTTTGCGGTTACCCGCGACGATAGCAGCGCCCCCGTCTATGGCGTCGATATTGGCGGTGCAGATAAAGGCAGGCGCCAGTTTGCCGGATGCGTCGCGCAGCACGAAATATTTCTGGTTGGTGCGCAGGGTTAGCTGAATGACTTCGGGTGGCACCTCAAGGAAATCGGGGTCAAAATCGCCCAGCAGCGGCACCGGCCATTCGGTCAATCCGGCATTCTCCGCGACCAGTCCCTCGTCCTCGACCAGCGTCAAGCCGAGCGCGGCGGCGGCGTCCTGCGCCTTCGCCTCGATAAGCGCCATGCGCTCGGAATGATCGACGATGACGTGGCAGGCGCGCAGCTTTTCGACATAGTCGTTTGCGCCGCCGATGGTAATGCCATCGGGATGATGAAAGCGATGGCCGCGCGTGGCGTAGCCGGAACGGATGCCCTCGACGTCGATATCGACCAGTTGCTCGCCAAGGATCGCGACAATCCCCTGCAGCGGGCGGACCCAGCGCCGGCTTTCAGTACTCTGGCTGGCTGTGCCCCAGCGCATGGATTTGGGCCAGGGAAAGGCGCGGACGATGGCAGGGATCGCTTCGGCCAGCACGTCGGCGGTGGCGCGGCCCGGCTTTTCGATGATCGCGAACAGGATCACGTTGCCCTTGGCGTCGGGACGCTCGACCAGTTGTTCGCGGGTGAGGCCCGTCTTGCCCAGAAACCCTGCCAGCGCCTGTGGCGGCGCATCGGCGCGCGGGCCTTTCAATTCCTCGTTCCCCGCTTCAGTCTGAAGCGGGAGGCCGCGCGCGATCAGGGCGAGGCGGCGGGGCGTGACGAAGGATTGGATGCTGTCGGGTTTCAATCCGGCTTCGGCCAGCTTTTCCGCGAATAGGCGCGCAAGGTCTTCGGATGCCTTGATCTGCATCCGCGCGGGGATTTCTTCGCACAGGAGTTCGAGCAGGAAATCGGTCATCACGCGGCCCATCCGTTGGTCTTCATCCACGCTTCACAACTTCCCTTGGCCATGTCGCGGACGCGGCCCATGTAGCTGGCGCGTTCCTGTACGGAGATGACGCCGCGTGCCTGCAGCAGGTTGAACACGTGGCTGGCCTTGATCGCCTGATCGTAGGCCGCGAGGGGGACGTCGGCGGCGATGCTGGCCTGGCATTCGGCCTCGGCATCCTTGAACCAGCGGAACAGCTTTTCGGTGTCGGCGATCTCGAAATTCCATTTCGACATCTGCTTCTCGTTCTCAAGGAACACGTCGCCATAGGTGACGCCCGCATCATTGAAACGCAGGTCATAGACGCTGCCGACACCCTGAATATACATGGCGAGACGTTCAAGACCGTAGGTCAGTTCGCCCGCGACGGGCTTGCAGTCGTAACCGCCCATCTGCTGGAAATAGGTGAACTGCGTGACTTCCATGCCGTCGCACCACACTTCCCAGCCCAGCCCCCAAGCGCCGAGCGTCGGGCTTTCCCAGTCATCCTCGACAAAACGGATATCGTGGAGCAGCGGGTCGATCCCGATTTCGCGCAGGCTGTTCAGATACAAATCCTGAAGGTCTGGCGGGGACGGCTTCATGATGACCTGATACTGGTAATAATGCTGGAGCCGGTTGGGGTTTTCGCCATAGCGGCCATCGGTCGGGCGGCGCGAAGGCTGCACATAGGCGGCGTTCCACGGGTTGGGGCCAAGCGCGCGGAGCGTGGTCGCGGGATGGAACGTCCCTGCCCCCACTTCCATGTCATATGGTTGCAGGATCACACAGCCTTGCTTGCTCCAATAGGCATGGAGGGTCAGGATCAAGTCCTGAAAGCTGAGCGTATCGGGCTTTGCGGCCATGTTCCCTCTGTATTTCCTTGGCGCACCTGCGCTGCAATTCGCGTGGCGGTGCCTTGGCGCATGGGCGCTTATGGGTCAAGTCGATGCGGCGCCATGAAGATGGTAAAAGGCCTTGTTCCGGCGGAGGCGCGACCGCATCTATGCAGCAATATTCCCAACCGGAAAGATCCCCTGCGTGCACCTTCGTTTCAAATGGTCGCTGTCGACCCTGCTTTCTTCTGCGCTGCTGGCGCTCTCGGCGCCCGTCGCGGCGCAGACGCCAGAACCAAGCGCCGACCCGGCCCTTTGGGTGGTGAAGGACGCGGACACCACCATCTATCTGTTCGGCAGCGTGCATGTGTTGAAGCCGGGCATGGTATGGTTCGACGACGAAGTGAAGGCAGCTTTCGACAAAGCCGACACGCTCGTACTCGAAATGGTCGAGCCGGATCAGGCGACGATGATGCAGAAGGTCACAACGCTGGGCGTAGACCCTGATGGGCCGCCGCTCAGTGAAAAGCTGGCGGCGGACAAGCGGCCCGCTTACATCGCCGCGATGACCGCCAACGGCATTCCGTGGCAGGCGCTGGAGCAGTTTTATCCCTGGATGGCGGGCGTTACACTGGCCGTTGCGCCGCTGAGCAAAATGGGCTTCGCCGCCGATCAGGGCGTGGAAAAGATACTGACTGCGGCTGCGAAGCAGGCAGGCAAGCCGGTCGAGGGGCTGGAGACGGTCGATCAGCAGCTTGGCTATTTCGCGGGCCTGCCAGAAGAACAGCAGGTGGCGTTCCTGAATGCGACCGTCGCGGAATTGCCCGACATGCAGAAGACATTCGACCAGATGATCGCAAGCTGGAAGAAGGGCGAGACCGAAGCGCTGGGGCGCGAGATGAATGCCTCGCTGGAGACCACGCCAGAGCTGGCGCAGGTGCTGCTGTTCAATCGCAATGCCAATTGGGCAAAGTGGATCAAGGCACGGCTGGACAATCCGGGCACCGTGTTTATCGCGGTGGGTGCGGGACATCTGGCGGGGCCGAAGGATGTGCAGGATCAGCTCGAAACGCTGGGCATAAAGACGCAGCGGGTGACCAAAGCCGATTTCGGATTGAAGTGATCCGCTCTTGATCCGCAAGCCGTTCATTACCGTCATCGGGCTAGTCCTGCTCCTGCTGGGAGCATGTAAAGCCGATGAGCGCGAAGCCAGTCGACAGACCGGACCGGCCCTTTGGAAAATCGAGAAGGACGGACAGAAGGGCTTTATATTTGGGACGATCCATGTTCTCCCGCGAGATACAGACTGGCAAACGCAGGCGCTGCGGCAGGCAATGGCATCGTCCGACAGACTGGTTCTGGAAGCATCGGGACTGGACGACGTAGCGAAAACACAGAAGATTTTCGACGAGATGGGTTTGAGCGCTGGCTTGCCGCCGCTTGCGGCCCGTGTTCCGGCGTCCGACAGACCTGCGCTGGAAGCACTGGCTGAGCGTGGGGGGATGCGAACCGACGATCTGTCCCGTTATGAAAGCTGGGCTGCGGCTCTGCGGCTCGCAACTGTGGGGCAGAGCGACAGCGGTGTTTCGGGTGACGATGGCGTGGAGCCGACGCTGACCAAGGCATTCAAGGCGGAAGACAAACCGATCTTGGGATTGGAAACGGTCGAGGACCAGTTCGCGCTGTTCGACCGCCTGCCCGAAGAGGTGCAACGTCGGCTTTTGCGGGACACTGTGGAACAGGGGAATGCGGGCAAGGACGATTACGTCCAGATGCTGCGCGCATGGCTGGCCGGCGACATGAAGGTGATTGCGCGCGATTTCGTGGCCGACCTTGCGCCGGAGCCGGAACTGGCGGGACCGCTGCTGACGGATCGCAACCGGAAATGGGCGGCGCGTATCCCGTTGCTGCCCGGACGTCCCTTCATAGCGGTGGGTGCCGCGCATCTGGCTGGGCCGGACAATCTACTGACCCTGTTGGAGCAGCAAGGGTACAAAGTTACGAAGATACAGTAGGCGCGCGGCGTCGACACGCACCCTTGCCTTTCGCGCGATTTCTGCTAATGGCCCCGCTCCCGTTATGGTCATCCCTGGAGGCGTGACGGGAATATTGTAACCACTTACCAGTTTTGGAGACACGCAATGAGCGATCAGCTTACGCTGTCGGCCGAGGCACGCGATCGGGCAGGCAAGGGAGCCTCCCGCGCTCTCCGCCGCGAGGGCCGCGTACCCGCCGTCATATACGGAATGAACGAAGAACCTGTTTTGGTTCATGTTGAAGAAAAGGCGCTGAACAAGCTGCTGGGCACCGGCCACTTCATGAACAGCGTCATCATGGTCGAAGCAAACGGCAAGAAAGTCCGCACGCTTCCCAAGGACGTCGCATTCCATCCCGTCAGCGATCGCCCGCTGCATGTCGATTTCCTGCGCGTTTCCGAACACGCAGAAGTGCATGTGAACGTGCCTGTCCGCTTCGAAAACGAAGAAGCAGCACCCGGCCTGAAGCGTGGCGGCGTTCTCAACGTCGTCCGTCATGAGCTGGAACTGATCGTTGATGCGTCGGACATCCCTGACGATATCGTTGTCGACCTGACCGGCTTTGAAGTGGGCGATTCGATCCACATCAGCGCCGTGAAGCTACCCAAGGGCGCGAAGTCGGCCATTGACGACCGTGACTTCACGATCGCCACGATCGTTGCTCCCTCCGCGCTGAAGAGCAGCGATGGCGAAGCAGCCGAGGGCGAAGAAGGCGAAGCAGCGGCATAAGCTGCTTGTCTTTTGTGACGCTAACCCAGCCCCGTTCGTTCCTTGGAGAACGGGCGGGGTTTGTGTTTTGGAGCGAATGAACCAATGCAGCTCTGGGTCGGCCTCGGCAATCCTGGTCCGCAATATGCACTTAACCGGCATAATGTGGGCTTCATGGCGGCGGACATCATTGCCGAGTTGCACAACTTCACCGCCCCATCGCGCAAGTTTCAGGGTTGGGCCAGCGAAGGCCGGATTGGCAGCGAAAAGCTGCTGCTGTTGAAGCCCGCGACGTTCATGAACGAAAGCGGCCGCGCGGTTGGCGAGGCCATGCGCTTCTACAAGCTGGAGCCACAGGACGTCACTGTGTTCCACGACGAGCTGGACCTTGCGCCTTTCAAGGTGAAGGTGAAGCGCGGCGGCGGGACGGCGGGGCATAATGGCCTTCGGTCGATGGATGCGCATATCGGGCCGGAGTTTCGCCGGGTGCGGATCGGCATCGGACATCCGGGGCACAAAGACCGGGTCCATGGCTATGTGCTGGGCAATTATGCGAAGGCGGAAATGGACCCGCTTTCGGATATGCTGGGGGCCATCGGCGCAGAATCGCACTGGCTGGCGGAAGGCGACGATGTGCGGTTCATGAATGACGTCGCCGTTCGGCTGGCGGATTGATTTTTCAAGTAAGGCGGGACCAGAAATATGGGTTTCAAATGCGGTATCGTCGGGCTGCCCAATGTCGGCAAGTCCACTTTGTTCAACGCGCTGACGGAGACGCAGGCGGCGCAGGCGGCCAATTATCCGTTCTGCACGATCGAGCCGAATGTCGGCAACGTCGCAGTCCCCGACCCGCGGCTCGACCAGATCGCCAAGATCGGCGGCAGCGGGAAGATCATCGAGACGCAGTTGGCGTTCGTCGACATTGCGGGCCTCGTGCGCGGCGCATCGAAGGGCGAAGGTCTGGGCAACCAGTTCCTCGCCAATATTCGCGAAGTCGATGCCATCGTTCATGTGCTGCGCTGCTTCGAGGATGACGACATTACCCATGTCGAAGGAAAGATCGATCCGATCGCCGACGCGGAGACAGTCGAGACCGAGTTGATGCTGTCGGATCTGGAGAGCCTGGAAAAGCGGGTTCCGGCGCTGCTCAAGAAAGGGCAGCAAGGCGACAAGGAAGCCAAGGCCGCAGCAGCCGTGCTGGGACAGGCACTCGACCTGCTGCGCGAAGGCAAGCCTGCGCGCCTCACCAAGCCGCGCGACGAAGAAGAAGAGCGCCTGTTCGCGCAGGCGCAGTTGCTGACCAGCAAGCCGGTTCTGTATGTCTGCAACGTGGACGAAGCCAGTGCCGCCGAGGGCAATGCGTTCAGCGCGCGGGTGTTCGAGAAGGCGAAGAGCGAAGGCGCGAGTGCCGTCATCGTGTCGGCGGCCATCGAAGCGGAACTGATCACCATGCCGGTCGAGGAACGTGGCGAGTATCTGGAAGCGCTGGGGCTGGCCGAGGCCGGTCTCGCGCGGATCATCCGGGCGGGATATGAGCTGCTGGGCCTCATCACCTTCTTCACCGTTGGACCGAAGGAAGCGCGTGCGTGGACGGTCGACAGGGGATCGAAGGCACCGCAGGCTGCAGGCGCGATCCATAGTGACTTCGAGAAGGGCTTCATCCGGGCGGAGACCATGGCGTTTGACGACTACGTCAAGTTCGGCGGCGAAGCCGGGGCCAAGGAAGCGGGCAAGTGGCGGTCCGAAGGCAAGGAATATGTAACGCAAGATGGCGACATCATGATGTTCCGGTTCAACGTGTAGCGCGAGGCGGGTTGACGCGCACGGAAAGCGCGCATAGACCTGCCTCATCACGTTGCAGGTTGAAACTGATATGACCCATTATTTCGAAGACATCGCAATTGGCGAAGTCGAGCGCTTCGGCAGTTACACGGTCGCGCGCGACGAGGTGATCGACTTTGCGGGGAAATATGATCCGCAACCCTTCCACTTGTCCGACGAAGCCGCTGCGCGCACTCATTTCCAACGTATCGCGGCCAGCGGATGGCACACCGCTAGCATGTTCATGGCGATGTTCGTCGCGCATATTCAGCAACAGCCGGAGCGGCAGGAAGCCAGCCTGGGTGCATTGGGCGTGGATGAACTGCGGTGGCTGCGCCCCTGTTACCCCGGCGATGTCCTGCGCTGCGAAGCGGAAGTGGTCGAAAAGACGCCGTCGCGGCGCCGCCCGGAAATGGGTATCGTCAAGTCGAAGATAACGGTGTTAAATCAGGATGACGAGCCGGTGATGACGTTAATGCCCATCGCGATGTGGCGGACACGCCCGATCTGAGGGGCTGGAGCGTTACTTTGGGTGAAGGTGTCCTAACGGTGGGTGGCCGCATCGAGTGCAACGCCGGGTGTGGCTCGATTATCCGCGCGCCAATATCCAGTCCGGCGAGCGGTGCGTTGATAGTGCTATAGGCGATTTTCTACAGGTCGGCCGATGCGGATAGGGCCATGCACATGTCCCTATCCGCTATAGGTCCCCCGTCTAGATATCGTAGCAATCATTAGGTGCGCCGAATGCCATGGCGCCAAAATTACGTGCATAGGGGTAGGGATTGTTCGCGACGTGGGCGCGGGCGCAGTGGATGTCGAGGAACGCGCGTTGGACGACGTTGCCCCGATAGATCGCCTTGCCACCGCTGAATTGCATCAGCAGGTCGATCGCCTTCACGCATCGGCTCACCATGGTGGTAGTCGACAAGCCCAGCGCCGCGCGCCGCTCATCGCTCCAGTCGTCGCGCGCCGCTCGATCGGATAATTCCGCCAAATCGCGCGCCAGTCGTAGTTCCATATCGTCCAGCGTCAACACGACTTCGGCGACCGCTTCCTGGATTGTGCTGTCGCTGGCCAGTTTAAGTCCGGTATAGGTCGCGCGCTTGGTGCGCATGCCTTCGATAAATAGATCCAGGGCCCGCTTGAGACTGCCCAATGACGTGGTCGATACCGTGCGGTTGAACAGTTGGGCAAAAGGAATTTTATAGAGGCTTGCTTGATGCACCGCATGCCCCGGGCAGTTCAATTCGAACATGTCCATTTCGCGGATGATGCGATGATCTGGTACGAATGCGTCTTCAACGACGATGTCGTTGCTGCCGGTACCGCGCAGACCCATGACGTCCCAGGTGTCGATAATGGTATAATCGCTTCGGGGCACCAGGAAATTGCAGGGATCGGGTGCACCGCCATCGGGCGAGGGGATGTGGACGCCCAGAATGACCCAGTCACAATGCGCCGATCCACTGGAGAAGGCCCAGCGACCGCTCAGTCGATAGCCACCCTCAACGCGCACGACCTTGCCGCATGGCATGTAAGAAGAACTGATGCGGACATCGCTATCGGTTCCCCAGACATCCTCTGCCGCTCGCGCGTCGAACAGGGCGAGTTGCCAATTATGGACCGCGACCACGCCATAGACCCATGCGCTGCTCATGCAGCCTTCAGCCAATATGCGACTGATACTGCAATAAAGATCCGGTGCCATCTCGTAGCCGCCAAACCGAGCGGGCTGGAGGACGCGGAAAAAGCCAGCGTCGGTGAAATCCTGTATCGTCTGAGCGGATACTTGTCCCGCATCACAAGTCGCTGCTTCGCGTTCACGGAGAACCGGGACAAGCGCGCGCGCGCGTTTAATCAGCGTGTCCGGCGTCGGTATCCCGACGGGCTCCACGGCAGCCATTGCGACCTTCTCTGGCATAAACCCTCCCTATTTCATCAGCGATTGTTCAGCCTTATACGCCGTGCACTATATCGTGACAATACATCAATATACACCTTATTGTTCCCAATAATAAACCTTCGATCATCACCAATTCTTGTAAATTATCTCTTAAAATCAATACTATAACGCAATATATTGAGGCCCAAAATTAGTTTAAGCATGAAATTGTTTGGTTGCAACGTGTTGAATGATTTTCGTTGTTCGTATGCAACAATAATAGTAATACCATCTTCATCGTTTGATTTAGTAGACCTCAAAAGAGGCAATCGGGCGATGCAGGAAGGAACGGAGCAAAGCAGCCTCTTTGGCTATCGTTCAATAAATGGGGAGATAAATATGACAGGGTTTGATCATGCCAAGGTGAGCCTCTTGGCTTTGGCTCTGGGTAGTGTCGCATTGGCGAGCGCGGCACCAGCCCGGGCGCAGTCCACCGAGTCGCCACCGTCGCAGGACACCACCGAGACGTAGAGCAGCAGCATGCTGGGTGAGATTGTCGTTACCGCGACGAAGCGTGGTGAAAGTCTTCAAAAGGTGCCGATCTCCATCAGCGCTTTTTCGGGAGAGCAGATCCAGCGTCTCGGCATCCGCGAAACCACGCAGATCACTCAACAGATCCCGGCCCTGCATTTCAACGCCTGGTCGCCCAACCTGACCATCTTTAGCCTGCGCGGCATTTCGCAGAACAACTTCACTGACAATCTGGAAGCGCCTGTCGCAGTTTATCAGGACAACGCCTATGTGGGGTCGATGAATGCGCTGTCGGGGCAGCTTTTTGATATCAAGCGGGTGGAAGTGTTGCGTGGGCCGCAAGGCACGCTGTTTGGTCGCAACGCCACGGGTGGCCTCATCCATTATCTTAGCAACGACGCCAGCGAGAATGAATTCAATGGCTATGCTCAGGGCGACTATGGCCGCTACAATGCGTGGTCGCTGGAAGGCGGTATCGGTGGCGCGATAGCGCCCGGTCTGCGCGTGCGCGCCGCAGGCCGAATCGAAAAAGCCGATGGCTATATCAAATCGCGCGACACGGCCCTCGCCGACGGGACGATATTGAACGGCAGCGGCCAGGATTTGGGTGGCCGCAACGGCTGGGCCGCGCGCATCAACATCCAATATGATGTATCCCCCGATGCCACGATCAGCCTCTGGTACAAACATGCGGAGGACAATCACGTCGCCACTGGGGGCTATGTCTTTGAAAATTGCGATTTCGAAGCCAATGGCTATTGTCACACTAATGCTGCTGGTCTCAGCGATGGCACTGGCGGCGTCGTCAATGGCATTACCGGCACACGCGCTTCCCCGTGGGAGCATTTCGGTGAGCGCAAAGGTAATCTCGATCGCGTAGTGAACAGCTATCAGGGCGAACTGAACTGGAAACTGTCTGACTCGCTGTCGCTGACGTCCATCACCAACTATCTGACGCTCAACAAAGATTATGACGAGGATGGCGATGGTACGCCTTTCCTGACCGCCAATGTGGATACCGGCATCCGCTTTCATCAGTTTTCTCAGGAAGTTCGACTGTCCGGCGACTTGCCCGGTCTGAAATGGCAGGTTGGCGGCTATTACCTCAACATGCTCTATAACGGGCATCATCAGGTGACCGGCGCGCCGGTTATCGATCTGGCCATCGCTGCGAATGGGGCTTTCAATTCACCCAGCGTAGATCAGCCCTACAGAACGCCGTCGCGCAACTGGTCGCTGTTTGCACAGGGCGATGTGACGATGACGGACAAGCTGACGCTGACGGTGGGTGGTCGCTATTCCGTCGATCACAAATCGATCAACTATGCCGCGATATTGCTCGATCCGGCGATTAATCCCAATCCGGTGACCCTGATTACGGACGGGGCGTTGGCCCAGGTCGTGCCCGGCGTTAATCGGGAAGTGTACAGGGATTGGGCCGCGCGCGTATCGCTCAATTACCAGGCAACATCCGATACGCTCCTGTTCGCCTCCTGGAATCGCGGTATCAAGGGCGGAAACTGGTCCTTGTCGTCCAACATCAACCCTGCCGATTTCAAACATCGTCCTGAAACGCTCAACAGCCTGGAAGCGGGATTCAAGACAGCGATGATGGGCCGAACCCTGCGGCTTAACGGCACGTTGTTCCACTATATGTACGATGACTACCAGGCCTTCTCGCTGGCAGGCGGCGTACCCCATATCTACAATAGTGACGCGACGTCCACGGGCGCGGAGTTGGAGAGCTTCTGGTCACCATCGCCCCGTTTCGATGCGGTCGTGGGTGCGACTTGGCAAGTGTCCAAGGTCAAGAGCGTGCCGGCCACCGGCACACAGATCGGACCGGAGTTCTTCCCCGGTGCCCCTGACACCCAATATTGCAAGAATCAGGGCGGCTTCTTCCTGTGCGATTTTCCGCAAAAGACGATCGACAATGCGAAATTCCCGAATGCACCTCGGTTCAGCCTGAATTACCTGCTGCGTTACAATCTCGATATGGGTGCCGGGAATGTCGCGGCGCAGGTCGACGGCGTCTGGTATGATGATCAGTATCTGGAAGTGACCAACGGCCCTTCATCGCTGCAAAAAGCATACAACGTTACCAACGCATCTCTGACCTACACCGACAAGCGGACCGGGATCGCCTTAACGGCCTGGGGCAAAAATGTCTTCAACAAGGCGTTTCGTGCTTATGCTCTGAACCTCGGCATTTTGGGCACCACGTCGATCTATGCGCCACCGGCCACCTACGGCGCTACGCTGCGGGTACCTTTTGGCCGCCAATAACCGAGCTGACGGATCGTCGTTTCGGCGATGATCCGTCCTAGGAGTACTCAGGGCACGGAACCCGGCGATCGTTATTCCGGGCTCTGAGATTGCAAGAAAACCCGAAATCTTGCTCTACACGACGACTTGGTGCGCATTAGGGCTAAAAGAACGCTCATCGCGTTGCATTCGCGGACGCATTAACTTTCGCCAGTCCGCGCATTTGATAGGTGTTCTCACCAACACAATCCTCGCGGAAGCGAGATCATTTAAATTGCCTTGCTGGCAACAAAGATTACCATATCTTAATGATAGTTCGACAATTGCAACAGTGCTTCCCGACCTTCTATAAGGTGGGACCGTCATTCTTCATCCTTGGCCTTTCCCGATGAGCAGGTGCCATTGGAAGGTTGGCCGGCAGACGCGCTGCCATTTCGTTATGGTCGTCATGGGAATGGGGATCGTTTACCCGGCATGTGCCGAAACGCCGCGGATGCCCAATATCTCTTTGGTGCCGCAAAGCGGCCTGTTGCCGCTGTCGTCCGCACTCCGCAGGGGCACCGAGCACGCTAATCTTGAAGACGCCCATTATGTTGAAGAGGAATATTATCTTTCCGGGCTTGCGCCAGCGATCAATGCGGAAGGGACTATTGTGGTCGATGCCCCTTACGTGACGCGGTTTTTAATTCGCAAACCTAAGGATGCGGCACGATTCAATGGCACGGTTATAATCGAGCCGTTTAGTTGGTTCGGCGAGCGCGCCGCAGGATGGATTCTCACGCGGGACTATCTGCTGCGCCGGGGCTACGCCTTCGTGGGCTACACGCTTAATATCAACGGCCTAGCCGATGACCCCAAATTTCCGCCAACACCCGTCAATCCCAAGCAACAACAGGATAGTATTCGCCAATACGGCGGAATCGTAAATTTCGATTTTATGCGCCGGTTCGACTATGCGCGCTATGCGCCGCTCGGCAGCTATTACGACGCGAAACGCTTTCAACGGGGCGGCGCGCCAGACCCGTTCGTGCCGCAGTCGCAAGCGATTGGGGCGCAACTGGCGCTGGTGCTTAAATCCAATCTGCCCGACGGACCTGCCAGAGGACTACGGGTCCAGCGCGTCTATGTGAACAGTTGGGCGGTCACCGCGCAGGTCTGGCTCGATTATCTTGACCAGGGGCGCCACCAGCAGTGGCGAATGCCCGATGGCAGACCCTTGATCGACGCCTATATGACGGGAAAGCTAGCTTATGGCGAGGTAGCGGGAGACCCGATCAGGGTTCCTGCGCATATGCCGGACGATGCCCCTTTCGTTACGGTGTACAGCCAGTCCGAGACGTTGCACGACGCTATTGAAGGCATCACTCTCCCAAGCGATACCGACAGGCCGCTCCTGCGTTATTATGAGGTTATGGGCACGCCGCACCTTCGCGAAGCCGACCTGGGTACAGGTGAGATCGAGGCGTGGCCTAATGAAGCCGGCAAACCGGACGATCCGCGATGCCAGTTCATTTATGACGAGCCGTCTGAACTGCCCTTTTCGGCCATTCTGGATGCCATGGATCGCGCGGTCCGCCTTAACGTCCCCATGCCCAAAGCCAATCGGGTTCAGCGCCTGAATAAAGGCGTTCGACGTGATACGAGGACCGGGAACATCGACGGTGGTGTGCGTCCGCCGTGGATACAAGTTCCTGCGGCTGAATACTGGACCGATTATGAAACAGGCTGCGGTGTCATCTACGACAGCAAACGGCCTTATTCGGCCGTGCGCTTGCGCCAACTATACGGCAGCTACGATAATTATGCGCGCCAGTTTGAAGAAGCGAAACGTCAGTCGGTGGCAGAAGGCTATCTGCTGGAGGAGGATGCAGCCGGACTGAAACCTGTTGCATCTCCCCTGGACTTTGCACGCGATGTTCCTTTGCCCCATCATTGAGGATTCTCCGAATTCTGCGGGCCGGAGGAGGCCTTGTGCGATCGGTCAGCGGCGGTTCAGTTTTACGGGGTGCTCGGCCAGAATTCGGGCATAAAAAGGGTAACCAGTAGGCTCCCCCTGATAGCTTCGCCGCTGCGAGCGATAATGATCCGGATTGCTACCTGCCAACTATAGACGGGGATACGACGTTCACCCGCATCGAACCTCACCGATCCCGGGATTGAGGGGAACCCAAAATCATCCGCATTTCCCGTTATTCCGCGACCAACAACATGGACATCACTTAAGGATCGGCTTTGAATTTGTCGCGAACGGGCAGCCCGCGAAGGGGAGCATGTCCTCCAGACCTACAAGGACGGGGCAATCTCCTCATGCCAGCGAATGCTGGCATCTCTGACGGAAGCGCACGACGGCGGAGATTGGCGCTTTGCTAAAGCCTAATTCCTCCACCGAATGAGCCCCCCTCCCCCCCGCGTTCGCTAAAGTGTCGATGCCGAAGGGCCAATGGTAAGATTCTGCCCTCTCACTTCCGCCCGAACAGCTTCTCGATATCGCCATGCCCCAGTTTCACCCAGGTCGGGCGGCCGTGGTTGCATTGGCCGCTGTGGGGGGTGATTTCCATTTCGCGGAGGAGCGCGTTCATTTCCGCGACGGAGAGCACCCGCCCTGCCCGCACCGATCCGTGGCAGGCCATCGTCGCGGCGACGAGATCGAGGCGAGCTTTGAGCGACAAGGCGCTGTCATAGGCGGCGAGGTCGTCGGCCAGATCGGTGACGAGGCCGTGCACGTCCCCTGCCCCCAGCATCGCAGGTGTCGAGCGGACGAGCATGGCGGAGGGGCCGAAGCGTTCGAGGTCCAGGCCAAATTCGGAGAGTTCCGCGATGCGCGCTTCCAGCCGGTCGCAGGCAGGTTCGTCCAGTTCGACGACTTCGGGCAGGAGCAGTGCTTGCGACGCGACCCCTGCCCCGTCGAGCGCGCGGCGCATCCGTTCCAGCACGAGGCGTTCGTGGGCTGCGTGCTGATCGACGATGACGAGGCCGTCTTCGGCTTCAGCGACGATATAGGTTTTGGCGACTTGTCCGCGCGCGACGCCGAGCGGGAAGCTGTGCACTTGGGGCGGTGCCTGCGCCGCCGGTTCGGCGCGGGCCATGGGCGGCGGGGTGAGGAAGGACGCGCGGCGGTCGCCCAGACTGGGTGCGTAGGTGGTGGGCGGCAGATCGCCTGCCGCCTCGAAGATCGGCATCGCGCCGATGGGCGTGGGCGAGACCGGTTCCTGCTGCCACGCGGCGAAGGCAGAAGGGTCGGCGCGCTGGACCGAGCGGAAGCCCGCTTCATCGAGCGCGCGCTTGAGGCCGCTGACGATCATGCCGCGGATCATCGCGGGCTCGCGAAAGCGCACTTCGGTCTTGGCGGGGTGGACGTTCACGTCGACTTCGCCCGGCGGCAGATCCAGAAACAGGGCGACCACGGGATGCCTGTGTCGCGCAAGCAGATCGGCATAAGCGCCGCGCACAGCGCCGACCAGCAAGCGGTCGCGCACGGGGCGACCGTTGACGAACAGGAACTGATGATCGGCGACGCCGCGATGATAGGTCGGCAACCCGGCGACGCCCGTGAGCCTGATCCCTTCCCGCTCCAGCGCGATGACGACGTGGTTGTCGGCAAGGGCGCGATCGGTGAGCGCGGCGACGCGGTCCTCCCGGCTTTCGTCCTCCTGCACCGATATGGCGCGGCGTCCGTCATGTTCCAGCGTGAAGGCAATGTCGGGGCGCGCCATGGCGAGGCGGCGGATGACATCGAGGCAGGCGGCATATTCCGACCGAGCCGACCGCAGGAACTTGCGGCGGGCCGGCACCTTCCCGAAAAGCTGCTCGACACGAATCCGGGTGCCGGGGGGAATCGCCGCCGGGCCTTCCGACAGCAACGCGCCATTGTCGATGATCCGTTGCCAGCCGTCGCCTTTTCGGGTGCGGCTTTCGATGGTGACGGTCGCTACGCTGGCAATAGAGGGCAACGCTTCGCCGCGAAAACCGAGCGTTGCGACGTTCTCTATCGCGTCATCCGGCAGCTTCGACGTGGCGTGACGCTCCAGCGCGAGGGCCATATCGTCGCGCGACATGCCGCATCCGTCGTCCAGCACCTCGATCCGGTCCAGACCGCCGGCCGCCAAGCGTATGTGAATGCGGCGTGATCCGGCGTCGACGGCGTTCTCCACCAGTTCCTTGAGCGCGCTCGCCGGTCTTTCGACGACTTCGCCCGCAGCGATGCGATTGACCAGATGTTCGGGGAGGCGGCGTATTGACATTGGTTAGTGAGTAGCCCAAGCGAACGCCTTCCGCGACCCGCAGCCTGACATTTTTTCCATATTGAAAGGCGACCGGGCGCTGGCGGGGACACAGATATTTCGCGGCTGCCTGTCCAATTGCGGGTGGGTCGTCAGGACTAGGGAAAAGTATGTCGATCTTTTCGCGTTTATTCAAATTCTCCTCCCAAGATATGGCCATCGATCTGGGCACCGCCAATACGGTGGTCTACGTCCGTGGGCGCGGCATCGTTCTGAATGAACCTTCGGTCGTGGCGGTCGAAACGCTGAACGGCATCAAGCGGGTGAAGGCGGTCGGTGACGACGCGAAGCTGATGATGGGCAAGACCCCCGACAGCATCGAAGCGATTCGCCCCCTGCGCGACGGTGTGATCGCCGACATCGATGTCGCCGAGCAGATGATCAAGCATTTCATTACCAAGGTGCATGGCGGCAAAGCACGCCCATGGCGCTTCCCCGAAATCGTGATCTGCGTTCCCAGCGGCTCCACCAAGGTCGAGCGGCGCGCCATTCGCGACGCGGCCAGCAATGCCGGTGCCTCTCAGGTGTTCCTGATCGAAGAGCCGATGGCAGCCGCGATCGGTGCCGACATGCCGGTGACCGAGCCGATCGGTTCGATGGTTGTGGATATTGGCGGCGGTACGACCGAAGTCGCGGTGCTTTCGCTGCGCGGTCTGGCCTATACGACGTCGGTGCGTGTCGGCGGGGACAAGATGGACGAAGCCATCGTTTCCTATGTGCGTCGTCACCACAACCTGCTGATCGGTGAAGCCACCGCAGAGCGGATCAAGAAGGAATATGGCGTGGCGCAGTCGCCCGCCGATGGCGTGGGCGAGACGATCCACATCAAGGGTCGCGATCTGGTGAACGGCGTGCCCAAGGAAATCTCGATCAATCAGGGCCAGATCGCCGATGCGCTGGCCGAGCCGATCAGCACCATCGTCGAAGGTGTGCGTATTGCGCTGGAAAACACTGCGCCTGAACTGGCCGCCGATATCGTGGATCAGGGCATCGTCCTGACTGGCGGCGGCGCGCTGCTCAAAGGTCTGGACGACGAATTGCGCGACGAAACCGGCCTGCCCGTCACCATCGCGGAAGATCCGCTTACCTGCGTTGCGATCGGCACTGGTCGCGCGATGGAAGATCCGATGTTCCGGGGCGTGCTGCAAACCGGCTGATTGGAGAATTGAGCGATGGCGCGGCCACCCAGCCGGCGCCCCGGCTATGACCGGAAAGCGCAATATGGCTTGTTCGCCGGCTATGTCGTAGCGGTGTCGGGGGCAGCGGTCGGCCTGTTGCTGATCGTCGTTGCCATGTTCGACCCGACGGGGTTTGCCGCGATCCGGTCCACTGCGGGCGAAATCACCCGACCCATTTCTGCCACGATGCGTCAGTTGGTCAGCGGCGTGGGCACCGTGGACGAACAGATCGTCGCCTATTTCCGGGCAGGATCGCAGAATGTCGGTTTGCGGCGGCAAGTCGATGCCAATCGCACGCGTCTGATCGAAGCAGCGGCCATCGAGCAAGAGAACCTGCGCCTCAAAAAGTTGCTCAAGCTGGTGGAGGACGAGGACGGCGAAGTCGTTGCCGCGCGTCTCATCAGTTCCTCGTCCAGCAGTTCGCGACGGATGGCGCGGCTGAATGCCGGCAAATCGCAAGGTGCCTATGCCGGGATGCCGGTGCGTGCGCCCGAAGGGCTGATCGGGCGTATCCAGACGGCTGGGCCGAACACTGCCGAGGTGCTGTTGCTGACCGACAGCCAGAGCATCGTGCCGGTGCGGCGGGCGAAGGACAATATTGCGGCGATCTGCACAGGTTTGGACGATGGATCGCTGGAGATCCGCTCGCTCAATGCCGGGAACAACCCGTTCAAACCAGGTGACATCATGGTGACGTCCGGCACGGGTGGATTGTATCGCCCCAATATTCCGGTCGCGATCATCGTGCGGGTGGAAGGCGACAAGTCGATTGCCGCGCCGCTGGCCAATCCTGCGCGCGTGGAGGCTGTCATCGTGCAGCGTCCTTTCGAAGCGACGGTGACGCGGCCTGCAGCCCCAGCCCCGGCGGATGAGGCCGCACCCGCCGCCCCGGCAGCGCCATGATCCCCGAGGGACCACGGCTGGGCGGGAACCCCTCACGCTTTCGGTTGAAGGCGACGCCGCTCATCACGGTCATGCTGGGGTCCATGCTGACGGCGCTGCCGATCATTGCGCAGTCGCCGGTGCTGCCACCTGTCGGCTTGCTGCTGCTGCTGTCATGGCGGTTGCTGCGGCCCGAGCTGTGGCCTGCGTGGATCGCGCTCCCGCTCGGTTTCTTCGATGACATGATGAGTGGGCAGCCGCTGGGCAGTGCGATGTGCCTGTGGACGCTGACGATGATTGGTATCGATTTTGCCGAGCGGCGACTTATCTGGCGCGATTACTGGCAGGACTGGCTAATTGCTGGAATTGCGGTTATTTTCTGTCTTACCGGCGGGTTATGGTTCGCGCGGCTGACTGGCGGTGGCGGCACCATTGCGCTGGTTGCGCCGCAAATCCTGTGGTCCGTCCTTCTGTATCCCTTCGTCGCGCGACAATGCGCGTGGCTCGACCGCTGGCGCATCATGGCATGAAGTTTCAAAAGCCGACCCGCAAGACCGTTACCGAAGCCAGCCAGTCCTTTTCCTTTACGCGCCGCGCGATGGTGCTGGGTGGCATACAGGGTGGCATAGGGCTGCTGTTGGCGACGCGCATGGCGTGGATCAGCGTGGCGGAGAACGAGAAGTATCAGCTTCTGTCAGAGAGCAATCGCGTCAACCTGACCCTGATCCCGCCGCGCCGGGGCTGGATCATTGACCGGCATGGGCGCCCGCTGGCCAATAATCGCACCGATTTCCGTGTCGATATCATTCCCGACCGGCTGCGTGACCCCAAGGGTACGGTTGCGACGCTGGCGCGCCTGCTCGACCTGCCCGCCGATGAAGTCGAGCGGATCGAAGGCGACCTTGGCAAAGCGCATGGGTTTCAGCCCGTGCAGGTTGCCGAAAGCCTGACCTACGATCAGTTCGCAGCGATTAGCGTGCGTTTGCCCGAGATGCCGGGCGTTGCACCGACGCAGGGCTTCTCCCGCTTCTATCCGGGCGGTGCGACCGTTGGGCATCTGCTGGGCTATGTCGGCACCGCTTCGGCCAAGGATTATGAAGAAAACAAGAACCCGCTGCTGATCACGCCCGGATATAAGTTGGGCAAGGACGGGCTGGAGAAATCCTTCGACCGGCAACTGACCGGCAAGCCCGGCGCAAAGCGTGTCGAAGTAACGGCGCGCGGCAAGGTTGTGCGCGAACTGACTACGCGGCCTGATGAGCCGGGCCACACCGTGCAACTGACGATCGACGCCGGGTTGCAGGAATATGCGGGCCGTCGTCTTGCCACCCAGTCCGGATCGGTAGTGGTGATCGACTGCAAAAATGGCGATGTGCTGGCGATGGCATCCATGCCCAGTTTCGATCCCAACAGTTTTTCCGACGGGATCAGTCAGTTGGAATGGGACATGCTGTCGCAGGACGACCATGTGCCGCTCCGCAACAAGACGCTGAAAGGGCTGTATCCGCCCGGTTCGACGGTAAAGCCAATGGTGGCGCTCGCCCTGCTGGAAACGGGCATCAGCCCCAATGACAGCGTGAATTGTTCCGGCGCGATCCGGGTCGGCAACACATTGTTCCACTGCCATAAGCGGCGCGGCCACGGCAGCGTCAACATGGAACGCGCCATCGCCCAAAGCTGCGACATCTATTTCTATCAAATGGCGCAGCGTGTCGGCATGGATGTGATCGCGGATATGGCGCGGCGGCTGGGCATGGGGCAGAAATTCGAAATGCCCTTCCCCAGCCAAAGCTATGGCACGGTGCCGGACCCGGCATGGAAGCTGAAGAAATATAAGGAAGAGTGGCAAGTCTACGACACGGTCAATGCCACCATCGGACAGGGTTATATGCTGATCAACCCGATCCAGATGGCGGTGATGGCCGCGCGTCTTGCCTCCGGCAAGATGCTGATGCCGCATTTCATCATGGATAAAAAGCGTCCCGAGGCCCCTTCCATTCAAGTGCGTCCCGATCATCTGACGATCATCCACGAAGCTATGAGCGCAGTGGTGAACGGCGGCGGCACAGGGGGCGCCGCGCGGATGCAGGTGCCCGACGTGCTGCTGGCCGGCAAGACTGGCACGGCGCAGGTCAGGCGCATCACCATGGCGGAGCGTGCAGGCGGTGTCCGCAGGGACGCTTCGCTGCCGTTCAAATTGCGCGACCACTCGCTGTTTCAAGGCTTTGCCCCCTATGACAATCCCCGCTACGCCGTTGCCTGCATCCTAGAGCATGGTGGGCATTTGATCCGCGCGCAGGATGCTGGGCCGATTGCCAGCGACACGCTCTCGTTCCTGTTCGATCCCAAGAAAGCGATGGAAAAGCTCGAAACGCTCGAAGCGGAATGGGGCGGCCCCCCCACACAGCGCATGGCCGCGCAAATGGCCGCTTTCCGAGCGTCGAAGGGGCTGGAAACCACATTAACCCCCGAGGAAATGGACGCGGCTAATACGACAGTCGCCACCGTGGCCAATGTGATGGCGCAGACCGATAATGCCGCAGCGGAGCAACCCGATTGAGCATAGTCCCTGCCCCTATCTCCGCCTTGCCATGGCGCGTCATTGGATTGCTGACGGCCATCGCATTCTTCGGCTGCGTCGTTCTGTACAGCTCTGCCGGGGGCAGCATCACGCCCTGGGCGATCAATCAGGCGGTGCGCTTCGCAATCTTCATGGCAATGGCGCTGACGATTGCTCGCATACCCGTGCAACTTATGAGCACGCTGGCCTTTCCGGCCTATATCGCCGTCCTGGTATCGCTGGTGCTGGTCGAGCTTATCGGCGGTGTCGCGGGGGGGAGCCAGCGGTGGATCAATCTCGGCTTCATGCAGTTGCAACCTTCCGAATTCATGAAGCCGGTGATCGTGCTGGCCGTGGCGCAATTCTATGCGCGGCTTCCAGTGGGTGAATTGCGCCGCTGGAGCGCGATATGGCCTGCGCTGGTGCTCATCGGCCTGCCATGGGCGTTGGTGCTCGTACAGCCCGATCTAGGCACTGCTACGATGATTCTGGCGGGTGGTGTAACGGTCATGTTTCTTGCCGGACTGCCGCTGCGCCTATTCATTGGAACGGGCATCGCGGGCGCCGCGATCATTCCAGTCGCGTTCAGCTTTCTGCACGAATATCAGCAAAAGCGCGTCCTTATCTTCATGGACCCCGAGAGCGATCCGCTGGGCGCGGGTTATCATATCAGCCAGTCGAAGATCGCCATCGGATCGGGCGGTATTTTCGGCAAAGGCTTCCTCAATGGCACCCAAAGCCATCTCGATTACCTGCCCGAAGGCCATACTGACTTCGTCTTTGCCACCATGGCCGAGGAATGGGGCCTGGTGGGCGGAATATGCCTGATCGCCGCGTTCATGCTGGTGTTCCGCTGGGGCATCCGCGTGGCGCTGCGCACGGAGGACAAGTTTGCGCGGCTGGCGGCGTCGGGCCTGACGACGACGATATTCTTCTATCTCGCGATCAACCTGATGATGGTGATGGGATTGGCACCGGTCGTGGGCATCCCCCTGCCCTTCATGTCCTATGGCGGATCGTCTATGCTGACCGTGATGTTGTGCATCGGCATGATAATGGCGATCGACCGTTCGCGCCGCCAGACCCGCAGTAACTGGGGTTGAGCGGCTCGATCCCTAAAAAGTGCGGGACATAGCGATTTGATGCTTGCAAACCCCGCCCATGATGGTAATTGCCGCGCCCTGACCAACGGAACCGCCGGTCTGCGGCGGACTTTCCAGGCAATGTGGACGCATAGCTCAGTTGGTAGAGCAGCTGACTCTTAATCAGCGGGTCCTTGGTTCGAGCCCAAGTGCGTCCACCAATTTCTCCATATATTTCAACGTATTAAATGGCCCTTGGGCCAACCGGATTTCCGCTCGCAGATCGCTAGGTAGCTCTCTAGGTAGCAGCGGATCCGGCGACGGTTGATCAAGGTATTGCGACGAAAAGCTGGCTCCAGCGTGTGCTCGAGCCTGTCTTGCTCTATCAACACCTAGGGTTCAGTGACCCGGATTGAGAATCGCGGCGTTTTTCCGCAGTGCTTCGACAACTGTATCGGTCACTGCCCGCACTCTCGGCATGTGGCGCATGTCCACATGCACACCTATCCAGATGTCTCGAACAAGGTCAGGTCTGTCGGGGTACAGGCGAATTAGCCCGGGCTCCCCATCGGCACGATAGCGGGCGAGCGCCGCAACCCCGGCCCCTGCAAGAGTCGCGTGAACCTGCACTTCGCGGCTGTTGGAGCGAAAACCGATAAGCGCATCGGGGAAGGCATCCCGCAGCCATTTGGCCTCCGGCAAATGCGCCTGATCGTCGAGCACCGTTACGAGGCGGGCTTGCCCCTCCTCAATGGGCCGGGCCATATCCGGGGCTGAGTACAGTCCCATGGCGAGCGCGCCGACGCGTCGGGCTACCACCTCGTTCCCCTCGAAGCGAGACATGCGCAGCGCGATATCGGCCTCCCGCTTGGACAGGCTGAGCGAACGCGTGTCGGGAACCAGTTCGACAACGATGCCCGGATGCTTGGCTTGCAGGGCAACGAGCGCCGGGGTGACGATCCGCGCTGCAAGCGTGTCGACCGTGGTCAGCCTGACTAGGCCTTCGAGCGCCACGTCCTTGCCGGTGATGGTGCGTTCGGCGGCCAGGACCTCTGCTTCCACGCGTTCGGCGTTGCCCAGCACAGTCTCTCCAAGGGGAGTCAACGCATAGCCACCGGGCAGGCGCTGCAGCAACCGCGCACCCGTCCGTGACTCCATCGCAGTGAGCCGGCGCCCCATCGTCGGCTGCGTCACTCCGAGCGCACGTGCCGCAGCAGACAGTGTCCCGTGCCGGGCAATGGCGAGGAATGTGCGAAGATCGTCCCAGTCCATGCAATTTCATACGAAAACGCATGGCCGCTAGTCAATCTTCGCGAATGACATGCAGCTTCGCAAGCGCGTATCTGAGGGTCAACGAGACAAAGGACGATTGACCATGACCCAGACAGCTTCGACTTCGCAAGGAATTGCCCTGC
This sequence comes from Sphingobium sp. BS19, assembly GCF_027925545.1. Classification (NCBI taxonomy): domain Bacteria; kingdom Pseudomonadati; phylum Pseudomonadota; class Alphaproteobacteria; order Sphingomonadales; family Sphingobiaceae; genus Sphingobium; species Sphingobium sp. BS19. Next base: position 53,714 of record NZ_BSEF01000008.1, on the reverse strand, counting down.
TCCGCGTGACCAGCGGCGGCCTTCTCCTCACCCATGGGCTGATCAAGCTCCTGGTGTTCACGCCCGCCGGAACGGCTGGCTTCTTCGAAAGTATCGGCTTTCCGGGCATCCTGGCCTATCCGGTCATGGCTGGTGAGATCGGGCTTGGTCTTGCATTGATCCTCGGCTTCATGACGCGCTGGGCCGCACTGGCGGCGCTGCCGATCATGATCGGGGCGATCGTGCCACATGCCGGCAACGGCTTCACCTTTTCCAATACCGGCGGTGGTTGGGAATATCCGGTGTTCTGGGCCATCGCTCTGGCCGTCCAGGCGATGCTCGGAGACGGCGCCTATGCCATTGGCAACCCCCTGAAGCAGAAGGACTGAATCACATGATCCGCCCGCTGTTCCTCTCGCACGGCGCGCCGACGCTGCCCTTCGAGGATGTCGCCGCCCGCGACTTCCTCAAGGGTCTCCCGGCCGCCCTGCCGCGGCCCCGCGCGATCCTGGTGGTTTCCGCGCACTGGGAAACGCGCGTTCCCGCCGTCAATGCGGTCGAACGCAACCGGACGATCCACGACTTCGCAGGCTTTCCGGAGGCGCTCTATCAGCTGACCTATCCCGCGCCGGGTGACCCGCAGCTTGCCGACCGGATCGTCGATCTCCTCGCCGAGGCGGGACTTCCATCGGCCACGGATACCGCAAGGGGTCTCGATCACGGAGCCTGGGTGCCACTGATGCTCGCCTGGCCGGACGCCGACATCCCGGTGGTGCAACTGTCCGTGCAAAGCCAGCTCGGTCCCGGCCACCACCTGGAAGTCGGCCGAGCAATCGCGCCGCTCGCTGAGGAAGGCGTGCTGATCGTCGCCAGCGGCAGCTTCACGCACGACCTGTCGAGCTGGCGCGGCCAAGCAGGCATGGCAGAGCCCGAATGGGTTACGGAGTTTGCAGACTGGTTCGACGCGGCGCTCAAAGAGGGTCGCACCTGCGATCTGCTGGCCTATCGCCGCCTCGCCCCGCACGCGCAGCGTAACCATCCAACCGAGGAGCATCTCCTGCCCCTGTTCGTTGCACTAGGAGCGGCGGGATCCGGCGCCCCCGTGCAACGGCTCCATGCCAGCAATACCTACGGCGTCCTTCGCATGGATGCCTACGCCTTCGGCGCCTCAACTATTCCGACCAATCAAAAAGGAAAGCAGTCATGACCAAGGTTCTCGTCCTCTATTATTCGACCTATGGCCATATCGAGACGATGGCGCAGGCCATCGCGGAAGGTGCGCGCGAAGCGGGCGCCACGGTCGATATCAAGCGCGTGCCCGAAACCGTTCCCGAGGAGGTGGCGCGGGCCAGCCATTTCAAACTCGACCAGGCTGCTCCCGTCGCGACCGTGGCCGAGCTTGAGAACTATGACGCCATCGTCATCGGGACAGGCACGCGCTTCGGAAGGATCTCGTCGCAGATGGCCGCCTTTCTCGATCAGGCCGGCGGGCTGTGGGCGCGCGGCGCGCTCAACGGCAAGGTCGGCGCGGCCTTCACATCAACGGCCACCCAGCATGGCGGGCAGGAAACGACACTGTTTTCGCTCATCACCAACATGCTGCATTTCGGCATGACCATCGTCGGGCTCGATTACGGCTTCGCCGGACAATCGGGCCATGACAAGGTCCGTGGCGGCGCGCCGTACGGCGCCACGACCATTGCCGGCGGCGATGGCAGCCGCCAGCCCGATGAGGATGAACTCGTCGGGGCCCGCTATCTCGGTGCGCGCGTCGCAAGAACTGCTGCCAAGCTGTTCGGCTGATCTCGAGCGGCAGGGTGCCGTCACACGATGGTGCCCTGCCCGTCAACGCACACCAAAACCGACTGCACGGCCAGGCCAATGGCACAGAGAGATAAGGGGATAGCATGTTCGAGAGCACCGTGACTTTCCTCGACTGGCTCGGGATTGTAGTTCTCTCGCTGACTGGCGCACTGGTCGCGTCACGAAAGCAGATGGATGTCGTCGGCTTCATCCTACCCTTGGGGTGAGGTCTTCACCGAATGGCTACGGCGCTGCAGCCTCTGCGGCCAGATCACCGTGAAGCGGAACTGATCGACGAACTGACAGGCGAACTCGAAGTGCTTGATGTTCTCGATGTCGGTTGCGAGGATGGCACCCTCCTGGCCAGTTTTTGCGGCAGGGGTGTAAGGGTTACGGGCGTCGATCTTGATACCGCCATTTTGGCAGCAGCCTTGCAACGTGCCGACGCTATGCGACTGCCGTTCACGAAGTCGCTCGCATCTAATGCGACGACTAATGCTGTGCGTATACGCTGCTGCGTGCGGCCCCGAAGGCAATGACGTTATACCGCTGCGCGCGAACACCCGGCACCTCCATGCCCGGCGATCCGATGGGCATTCCCGCAACTGCAAGCCCACGAACACCTTTCGGGCGGCTCGCCAGTACGCGGTTCATGTCCGCAATAGGAACGTGTCCCTCGAAGGCGATCCCGTCCACGATCGCGGTGTGGCATGACACCAGGTTTGCGGGAAGACCCACCTGCCGTTGGAACGCGGTACGGTTCGCGTCATCGACGATTCGCACATTTCTGCCGAAGGCCTGCCGAACCCGCGCAGCCCATTGTTCGCAGCACCCACACCCCGGATCGCGATGCATCAGGATGTCGCCTGCCGCTAGCGCGGGCGTCGAAAACAACGCCAGTGCCAAAACGAGCTTTCGCATGTGTGATCTCCTTATCCGCGGGTGGCCGCCTAACCGCCCCGGTGTAAACTAAGGTCCAGTCCGCATTTGCCGGTAGTCACATGGCAACGCGCGGAGGGTGGCGAACCACCCTCCGCGTACCTTGACTTACTTGTGGTCCATGCCGCTCATGTCGTGACCAGCATGCTCACCAGCCTGCTCGCCATGTTCCTTGCAGCAGGCCATCTGGCCGTGCTCGTCCTTCTTACAGCAACAGCACGGCTTTTCTGGCGTCGGTGCAGGCTCTGCTGCAAACACGGCGGTAGAAAGCGAGACCGCGAGGGCGCCCAGCAGATACTTGGATTTCATGTGTATTCTCCAGATAAGTTTGAAATGGATCGAGGAAGCACTTGGCGCGGGGGCGGTGTCGGCGGTTCAAGCGTCAACCCGGACAGGCTTTGCGGAGCCCGGACCTCAGGACTGATCCAATGCCATCCAGTGGCATTCAGATTGGTGCCGATAGCGGGTGCCGGAAAGATGCACGAATGGCAGGCCCGCGCCACGTCTGGTGTGTCATGACGAGGTGAGCGGTTGCCGCTTCCCGGCATGTCGCCGCATTCCATGCTAACCGTCTGAACCGGAGCCTGTGCCGTCGCGGCACAAAGCGGGCCTGAGCCGAACACCGATGCAAGCGCAACAATGAGAGCGACGGCCGAGTTCATAGGATCAAGTCTTGCTCCGGCGCGACCGATAGGTCCAGACCAAGTCTTTGCCCGTTGCCATCAGAACCAAACCCTGAGCCCGGCCACGAAACTGACTGCTTCGGGATCTTCCCCGGCAAGCCGCGCCAATCGCGCAGTCTCGCCAGTCTTTTTGCTCCATTCCACGCCAACGTAGGGCGCGAATTCCCGCCGTATCTCGTAGCGCAGGCGCGCGCCCAGTTCGAAGTCCGTGAGACCTGATCCTACCCCGATCGCCGGCATGTCCTGAGCGGAGATGTTGAACTCCGCCCGAGGCTGGAGGATCAGGCGCTGGGTAATGCGCTCATCGTAACTTCCCTCAAGGCGAGCCCGCAGATCACCCTTGTCCGAAAAAAACATCTGTCCGGTCAGGTGGAACCAGTAGGGTGCGATCCCCTCTATCCCGAGTACGGCATAGGTTCGCGAGGGATTGGGGACTATATCGTGCCGAACGCCGACATGGGCGTTCCAGAATGGCGAGATCGCGCGCGAATAGAGCGCCTGAATCTCCAGGTCCTCGACTGGTTCGCCGAAAGTGCCCTCGCCTTCCGTCTTGATCAGGAGGCGATCGATGTCGCCGCCAAACCATGCTTCGCCTGCCCAGCGATAGCCGTCCCTGCCCTTTCGGGCCTGGAATTCGGCAAGGTCGAAGAGCACCATCGATCCGTAGAACGCCCCGTTCTCTCGCCGCAGCGCCTCTCTCGCCCGCGCCATTTCGGCAGGATCGAACACAGCATCGGCGGCATGATCACTTGGCGGCGCCGGGGCGGGCGAAGTCCCGATCACCGGACCGTCCTCAGACATGCCCGCCATAGCATTCATGTCGTGGCCGGAATGATCCACGGCTTCGACCTCTGGCGCACTGGCCGTCTTTGGGTCGGCAGCGTGTCCGGCATGGGGATCGGCCGCGGCGGGCGCGGAAACTGCGGACTTTGGCTGACCATGGCCGGAATGATCTGCAGCAGGCTGCGTGGCTGCGCCTTGGGGAATTGGCGCCGGCGCATCCTTCATTGCCACGTCTGACATGGAGGACTGGGCCGCCGCGATGCCAGGCGCTGCCAGCAGGACCGCAGCACTGATGAGAAGGGTCGTCTTCATGCCGCGTCCTCCTCATGGCGCACGGTCACGACACGGAACATCCCCGACATCATATGCAGCAGCATGTGACAGTGGAATGCCCAGTCGCCGAGCTCATCGGCAGTCAGATCGAACGAGACCTTGCCGCCGGGCAGGACGTTGACCGTGTGTTTCAGCGGATGATGGCCGGGACTGCCCGTAACCAGTTCGAAGAAGTGTCCGTGCAAGTGAATCGGATGGGGCATCATGGTGTCGTTAATGAGATTGATGCGCACCCGCTCCATGTGGCGGAACGGGATTGGCTCAGTATTTTCGCTGAACTTCTCGCCGTCGAAGGACCACATGTAGCGCTCCATGTTGGCGGTCAGGTGCAGATCGATCTCGCGCGACGGCGTGCGCTTGTCTGGATTGGGCGCGAGCGATTTGAGGTCGCGGTAGGTCAGCACCCGGTGCTCGACCTTCTCAAGACCGGTCGGACGTTCTCCCGTGCGGTCCATGGGCATCGGCGAGAACGTTGCGACGCCAGGCCCCAGCTTGACCTGCGGCGCGACCGAGGGATCGCGCATCTTCATCGAACCATGATCCGCCCCGGGCATGTCGTGGCCCATGGCTGCGTGGTCTGCTCCGCTTGTATCGCCGCCGGACGCAGCCATATCGCCCATGCCCATGTCCTTCATGGTGAGCAGAGGACGTTCGCGGATTGCCGGAATCGGCGCGACCATGCCGAGGCGCGGAGCAAGCGTCGCGCGTACCTGACCGGAGCGATCGATGGCCTCGGCAATGAAGCCATAGGCCTCGTCGGCCCTGGGTTCGACGATCACGTCATAGGTCTCCGCGATGCCGATCTGGAATTCGTCGGTCTCGACTGGCTGCACGTTTTGCCCATCCGCGGCGACCACCGTCATCGCCAGACCCGGAATCCGGAGATTGAAATTCGTCATGGCGGCTGCATTGATGATGCGCAGGCGCACCCGCTCGCCGGGCGCGAACAGTCCGGTCCAGTTCGCGGTACTGTCATGACCGTTGACCATGAAATGATAGGTTGCGCCGGTGACGTCCGAAATGTCGGTCGGGTCCATCCGCATCCCGGCCCACATGCGGCGTTCGGAGGCCGACTGGTCCTTGCCCGCGAGCAGGCCGGAGAGGGTCTGCTTCTGCATGTTGAAGTAGCCAGGCTGCGCCTTCAACTTGCGCAGTTGGGTATGCGGATGCATGAAGCTCCAGTCGGCGAGCATGATTACATGTTCACGGTCATAGGCGACCGGATCGGGCGCGGCGGGATCGATGATGATCGCGCCATACATTCCCATCGCTTCCTGCATGCCGGAGTGGCTGTGATACCAATAGGTGCCAGACTGCTTGACGGGGAACTCGTACAAGAAGGTCTGGCCGACCTTGATCCCCGGAAAGCTCACCCCCGGCACGCCGTCCATCTGGAAGGGCACGAGCAGCCCATGCCAATGAATCGAGGTTTCCTCGTTCAGCGTGTTGTTCACCGCGAAGCGAACGTTCTGGCCCTCCTTTAACCGGATGACCGGGCCAGGTGTCGCACCGTTGATGCCGATGGCATGCCCCTCACGTCCGCCGACCCGGAGCGAGGCATGACCGATGGATAGTGCGATTTGCTCCCCGGAAACCACGGACATCGGGCCTGCGAGGCCAGGAGTTCCACTGCGCGCCCACGCGGGGAGCGCTGCCGAAAGCGCGAGGCCCCCGCCCCCCAAAGCAGCCGAACGAATGAGGGTACGGCGATCGAGCGCAAAAGAATGCATGAGTGGTATCCGGTAAGATTGACGGCTTCATTGTCCTCTACGCAGCCGCTTTCCCTAGCCCTCAGATCTGGTCGCCAAGCATCGCCTTTAATTTCCCCCTGGCCCGGTAGAGGCGGGTCTCGACCGTCTTCTCGCTGACACCGAGCACGTCGGCAGCTTCGGCCTGGCCGAGGCCATCGATCGTGCGGAGGACCAGGACCTCGCGCAGACGGGATGGCAAGCGGGATATGGCAGCGGTCACGCGCGCCAGCTCGGCCCGGTCCGCCGCTTGCAAATCGGCGGGAATGGCATCGTCTGAAACATCGAAAGCCATCTCGAGCGGCACTGCGCGCGTGAAGAAGGAGCGCACCTTGCGCCTTCGTCCCCAGTCCCTGCACTTGTTGAGCGCGATGTGCTTGAGCCATGCCAAAAACGGTCGCCCATGGTCGTAACGCCCAAGGGCCGAGAATGCGGCAATGAAGGTTTCCTGGGTGACGTCGAGGGCCTCGTGCGGATCGCCGACTGACGCTCGCACCAAGCGAAACACAGCGTCACGGTGGCGCGCCAGCAATTCGCGATAAGCGTCCTGCCGGCCCGCGAGCGCCAGTGCCGCGAGCTCGCCGTCGCTCCCCTCGGACAGCGGAAGGCTCACCGCACTTCTGGGGTCAGGGCTCTGGTAACCGACCTGTCGAATTTGGCCGCCTGATCAGCCCTCAGGACGGCGCGCATGGCAAAGAGATGCTCAAGCGTTTCCTTCTGCATTTCACCCATGACCTTGTGGGTGTGGTCGATGGCGGCCGTGACTTGCGGACCATAGCCGTGTTCCACTTCCATCGCGTCGGCCAGATGGGCATTGGCGGCCCGCATCTCGAGTTCGAGCGCCTTGCGTCGTGTGGCAAAACGCTGCTCGATTGCCTCGATCTTTGCTTCCTGTGCGGCATCTAGTTCGAGCTCGCTGTGCAGCAAGGCGTGGAGTTCGGTCTCGCTCTGCCTTTCCGGTGCAAACAGGACGCGGCCGGCATAAGTGCCGCCCAGCGCCGCCGCAAATGCGACAAGCGCGATCAGGATCAGCCGCGTGGTCCAATTCACGGGTGGACATCCAGCAAGGTCGAAGGTGCGAGGGGATTGTCGGGAGCAAAGGGTGAGATTGGCTGAGCCGTGGCGGGTTCGCCGCCCGCCAGTCCGCCACCGGCCACGCCGACCACAAGCGCCAAGGCTGCAGCAAAACCCATCAGCCGCGACCCGGCCGCAGCCTCACGGCAGCTCGCAGCCAGTCCGGCAAGCACAGCATCGTCGATAGTCGCCAGCCCCGAAGGAGCCGGAAGTGTGCCCAGGCGGCGGAGCGCCTGATCAAGGTCGGACATGGTGGGTCTCCCGAGGTCTTGTGATCCTATACGCGGCCATATTCCCAATCCCTCAGGAAAACTGAGCCCGCCCAATTTAAGGGATGCTGTTCCTGGCCGCGTATCTCAACCTGATAGACATTTCCAAGGAGATAACTGATGCGTTTGCCCAGCCTTGCCTTTGCCGTTGCGACTTTGGGGCTCATCGTGCCGCAGGTAGCCAGCGCGCATACGCAGCTCGTGTCTTCGACCCCGACAGCCAATGCCACGGTCGCAGCGCCGACAAAGGTCGAACTGCGCTTCAATGAGGCCGTGATCGGCGCAACGGCAAGGGCCGAGATCACAATGACCGGAATGCCGGGTATGGCAAACCATGCGCCGATGCCGATCACGGGTTTCACCGCCCGGCTTGGCAATGACAGGAAATCGATGACTTTGCTGCTCCGTCGGCCGCTTGCCAGCGGGACTTACCGCGTGACCTGGAGCGCGGCCGGAGCCGACACGCATCGCATGGGCGGCAACTTCAGCTTCACCGTACGCTGAAGACATGGACAACCTGCCTGTCATCGCCATCCGGTTCGCGCTTTACGTCGACCTGATGGTGCTGGCAGGTGTGACAGCCTTCTCGCTTTACGCGCTGAAACCCGAGGAGCGAGGCACTGCCTTGCTGCCGCTGGCCAAACCTGCCCTCCTCCTTTCGCTGCTTGGACTGCTGCTGTCCGGCTCCGGCATGATCGCACTTGTCGCAGCCATGACCGGGACAAGCCTCTGGGAAGTCGATGGCTCGGCCTTCAGGGAAATCGTTACACAGAGCGCCATCGGCAGCGCCTGGGTCGTGCGCATGGTGGCAGTCGCAATTGCCCTGCTTGCCGCGTTGGCGCTTGGCCGAAGCCCACGCCTTGCAAGATACTGTCTGCTTGCCTCGGCTGTGCTTGCCATCGCCACGCTGGTCTGGACTGGCCATGCCGGTGCAACCGAAGGGTGGACTGGATCGCTCCACCGGCTGAGCGACATCGTCCACATGCTGGCGGCGGCTATATGGATCGGCGGAATTGCCGCGTTCTCTTGGCTGCTTTTTCAGCCATTGGCGCACCAATCCGATGCGCAGATCAGGATCGCGCATCGGGCGCTTGAACAATTCTCGCGGGTTGGGACGCTTGCGGTCGCGTTGATCGTTCTCACGGGCATCATCAACAGCCTGAGCCTAATGGGCTTGCCGCATCCATACGCCTTGTTCGCTTCGCGCTACGGCCAACTCCTGCTTATCAAGCTCGCCCTGTTTGCTGCAATGCTGATGCTGGCGGGTGTCAACCGCTGGCGGCTGACACCCGCTCTTGGTGCAGCCAACGGCAATCCGGTCCCCGCGTTACGTGGTCTTCGGCAAAGCCTGGTTCTGGAAACGTCCACAGTGCTTACGATCCTCGCCGTGGTGGCCTGGCTGGGTACGCTGGAGCCGATCATGGCGAACGGTTGAATTACCCCTTGACCCTGACATAATGTCAAGGTTGATGAGTGTTGCGACCAGAGGAGTACGAAGTATGACCGAGTCGCATCATGACCATGCGAAATGCGCGCATTCCGGATCGAAGGCTCCAGGGACGGTGATTGACCCCGTCTGCGGAATGAGCGTCGATTCTGCGACGACCACGCATGTCGCGACCCATGACGGCGTCCATCACTACTTTTGCAGCGCTGCCTGTCTAACCAAGTTCAAGGCCGATCCATCACGTTATATGAGCGATGCGCCGCGACCGGCAGAGCCGGTGCCAGACGGCGCGACCTGGACCTGCCCGATGCATCCGGAGGTCCAGCAGTCGGGGCCGGGAAGCTGCCCGATCTGCGGCATGGCCTTGGAACCGATGACGCCGACGCTCAACGATGGACCGTCGCCCGAATATGCCGACATGAAGCGGCGCTTTGTAATCGGCCTCATCCTCGCTTTGCCGGTGGTTGCGCTCGAAATGGGCGGGCATTTGACCGGACTGCGCCATTATCTGGATGGAAACATCGCCAACCTGATCCAGATGGTTCTGGCGACGCCGGTGGTCCTGTGGGCGGGCTGGCCATTTTTCGAACGCGGCTGGGCCTCGGTGAAGAGCGGCCACCTCAACATGTTCACCCTGATTGCGATGGGAACGGGCGTTGCCTGGATCTACAGCATGGCGGCGGCGCTCGCGCCCGGTATCTTCCCGCCCGCGTTTCGCGCAATGGACGGCTCAGTCGCGGTCTATTTCGAGGCGGCGGCGGTCATTACCGTGCTGGTCTTGCTTGGCCAACTGCTTGAACTGCGTGCCCGGGAAACAACCAGCGGTGCGATCCGCGCATTGCTCGACCTTTCGCCCAAGCTCGCCCGCCGGGTTCGTCCCGATGGTAGTGACGAGGAGATCACACTCGACCAGGTTCTGGTCGGCGACACGCTACGCGTTCGCCCTGGCGAGAAGGTTCCGGTTGATGGCGTGGTACTGGAGGGCCGCGGCACGGTCGATGAATCGATGGTGACTGGCGAGTCCATGCCGGTGACCAAGGAGGCTGCGTCGAAGCTGATCGGTGGCACGATAAACCAGACCGGCGGCATTGTGATGCGCGCCGAGAAGATCGGGCGCGACACCATGCTGGCGCGCATCGTCCAGATGGTAGCAGAAGCCCAGCGCAGTCGTGCGCCCATCCAGCGGCTTGCCGACACCGTGTCGGGCTGGTTCGTGCCGGCGGTGATCGCCGTCGCAGCGATCGCGTTCGTCATCTGGTCCCTAGTCGGCCCATCGCCGGCAATGGGCTATGGCCTGATCGCAGCGGTGGCCGTGCTGATCATCGCCTGCCCCTGTGCGCTTGGCCTCGCGACCCCGATGTCGATCATGGTGGGGGTCGGACGCGGTGCCCAGGCCGGTATACTCATCAAGAACGCCGAGGCACTCGAACGCATGGAGAAGGTCGATACGCTTGTCGTCGACAAGACCGGCACGCTCACCGAAGGCAAGCCTGCGGTGGTTGCGATCGAGACGGCCGAAGGGTTCGACAGTCAAGAGGTTCTGCGCCTTGCCGCGAGCCTCGAACGCAGCAGCGAGCATCCGCTAGCCCTGGCAATTGTCAGAGATGCAGAAGCCAAGAGGATCGCAATCAGCGAACCGGGCGACGTCGATCAGCCAGTCGGCAAGGGCATAACCGGCATCGTCGATGGACATCGGCTTGTTGCTGGAAATGCCCGCTTTCTTCAGGAACAAGGGGTCTCGACTGCCCCCCTGGCGCAACGTGCTGACGCCCTGCGCGCTGACGGGGCGACCGCAATTTTTCTTGGCATAGATGGCAAGGTTGCGGGTGCCATCGGCATTGCCGATCCGGTAAAGCAGACTACGCCTGCCGCGCTCAAGGCGCTGGCCGGAGCGGGTATCCATGTCATCATGTTGACCGGGGACAATCGCGTCACGGCTGAGGCCATCGCGCGGCGGCTCGGCATCGACGACATCGAAGCCGATGTGTTGCCAGACCAAAAGAGCGCGATCGTCAAGCGCTTGAGGGACGAAGGCAGGATCGTGGCGATGGCAGGCGACGGTGTGAACGACGCCCCTGCGCTTGCCGCTGCCGATGTCGGCATCGCCATGGGCACCGGCACAGACGTTGCGATTGAAAGCGCAGGCATCACACTGCTCAAGGGCGATTTGACGGGGATAGCGCGTGCCCGGCACCTCAGCCACGCAACCATGACCAACATCCGGCAGAACCTGTTCTTTGCCTTTGCCTACAACGTCGCTGGTATCCCGGTGGCTGCGGGCGCGCTCTACCCGCTGTTCGGCATCATGCTTTCACCGATCATCGCGGCGGCGGCGATGGCGCTTTCCTCGGTCAGCGTCATCGGTAATTCGCTGCGTCTCAGGAGGATTGCGCTATGAACCTTGCCAGCAAGCGCGCGTGGCTGCTGGCCGCGGCATCGGGCGCGCTGATCGCCGCTTTCCTGCTCTATCCGGAACACCGGCAGCACTTCTTCGGGCTGATCCCTTACGCATTCCTGCTCGCCTGCCTGCTGCTGCACTTCTTCCATGGCGGCCACCACCAAGGACGCTACCCGAAGTTCGGCGAACAGCGGCCATGAACATCGGACAGGCATCGAAGACCACTGGCGTGTCGGAGCGGATGATCCGGCACTATGAGCGCGTAGGGTTGATGCCGCCCACTGACCGACGCGACAATGGTTACAGGGATTATTCGCCGCAATCGATCGAGCGCCTGCGCATCATTGCCAACGCCCGCGGCCTTGGCTTCTCGCTTGAGGAGATCGCCACTCTCCTCGGCCTATGGGACAACCGCGAGCGGACGAGCAGTGAAGTGAAGGCCGTTGCCCTGGCACATGCCGATGATCTTGGTCGCAAGGCCGCAACACTTGAAGCCATGCGTCGCGCCTTGCTGGAACTGGCCGAAGGGTGCAGCGGCGACAGCAGACCCGATTGTCCGATCCTCGACGGGATCGCGGTCAGTTGACCAGATCCTCTGGACACCTGCACATCGATGCGGTCGCACGCGAACACATCCGGACGGAAAGATTGCTCTTAATCAGCGGGCCCTTGGTTCGAGCCCAAGTGCGTCCACCACTTTCTTCAATAAGTTGAATGGTTTAGCGGGCGTCCGAAGCCTTGCGCTCGCCTCCCTTTGCTCTACTAGGTAGCTCTCTAGGTAGCAGCGTAGATATGCGATTGGCTTGATCGCTTTGGCAGTTTGTCGCGTCCTGGATGTGGACGCATTCGGAATCGCAAGGACGGCTGCGATAGCGCTGGAGCTACGAAGGTAGTTTTTAGTTCGCAGAGTTTCGACAGATGCCCGTGCGAGAGCCGCTTGTCGCATAGTCTGACGCTCTGCTTCGTGCCGCACATACCTGTTTGCAAGGCTGGAGATCCGCCGAGATGAGCCAAAGGTTCACCCGCGAAGAATTCTATGAGCTAGTCTGGTCAAAGCCGATGACGCACCTAGCCAAGGATTTCAGACTGTCGGACGTTGCACTTCACAAGATATGCAGAAAGCACGACATCCCCAACCCACCTCTCGGCTGGTGGGCCAAGCATGCCGCCGGCCACAAAGTGAAGCGAATTCCGCTTCCGAAGGCCAAAGCTGGGGTAGCCCTCACAGTAGTCATAGCAAGTGGTGAGGTCCGGCAAGAACCTGGCAACTTAGCGTCGGCACGAGAACAAGCACGTATAAAGGCGTCAGAACTGGATCTGTCGGGAGAGGTGCTCTCGCATCCCTTGGTGCAAAAGAGCTTCGACAAGCTGCGAAAGGCAAAGCCCGGAAACACCGGCATCGTCACCCTTTCGTCGGAAGGATATGTCCATCTCGAAATGGCTCCGGCTTCAATCGACCGGGCAGAGTTGTGTCTCCTCCAGATCGTAGCTGCCGCCAAGGCCCAAGGATTTGAGCTTTCCGCAAAGGCAAGCAAGGCGACTTTCTCCAACGGCTCTGTGGCTATCCCGTTCGCCATCAAGGAAGCCTACAAACGCATCAAGCATGTTCTGACACCTGAGGAGATCGCCGAAGACGAGCGTCGTCAGCGACGGCGATCGCGGGATTGGAGCCGCAGCGATTGGACGCCTCACAGCTTCAGTTTTGGACGACCGGAATGGGACTACATACCCACCGGTCAGCTAGCCTTCGAGTTTGATATCCACCTACGGTACGCGTCGCAGGTTCGCAGAGCATTCAAAGACGCCAAGCTCCAACGACTTGAGAATTTGGCGCCAGACATTGCTGTTGGGCTCGCCGTTCTGGCTGCCGCAAAGGCAGAAGACGACCAGAAAGCGGAAGAGGCGCGGCTACGAGAGGAGGAGGCGAAACGACGCCGAATCGAAGCCCAACGGCTGGCCTACATTGCCGAGCGCAGGGACAAGGTCATTGAGGATGTGTTTGCCCGTCTCGAACGCAGAGATCGCCTGGCGGCTTTTGTTACAAGATTGGAGGAGGAACTTGCGGACGAACAGGCCACTCGTGTCGCCGAATTCGTGGCCTGGGCCCGGACGAAGCTGTCTGCAGCCGATCAGAGGTTAAGTGCGGCTGGCCTGGACGAACTGTTTCAGGAGCAACATATCTTTGGAGCTGACGATGATCGCGGGTTTTACCCAAAATCGTACTGGTGACCATCAATCATGAGCCGGCGATGGGAATGCCTTCGCTAGCCTAGCCGCGAAGCCGTCGGGAAAGCCAAGCGGCGAGCGAGAGACTCAATCTCGTCGCGCCAGGCCAGCTTATCGAGCCACGACTGCCGAATTGAAGAAGCGCCATAGATCGCACCAGCCAACTGGCCGGCAATGGCAGCAGTGGTATCGGCATCATCACCGAGGTTAGCTGCCAACAGCACGGCTTCATCGAAGCTCCTGGTGTTTGCAACGGACCAGATCGCTGCTTCGAGACTGTGCGCCACGAAGCCGCTGCTAGAAATCTGATCCCGCGTTTTCCCACGCCAGCTACCGGCCATGATTGGGCCGATCACAGGCCCAAATCCGTCCGCTGGAACCGCCAGGGCCTCCTCAACGTCCGCACCTAGGATAACCGCCCGCAAGACTAGTGCATACGCTTCACAGGCGTCGAGGCACGCGTCTGCAGCGTGCGTGGTCATGCTCTGTCGGCGGGCTACTCGCGTTACGACAGCGGGATCCGGCCGGATCCCCCAAATCGCAACAGGCGCAAGCCTCATTAGTGAGCCGTTGCCTGCTGAATGCAGATCGGTCGAGCCGGCAATCGGGTCGCCAGTTTCCTCGAAGCGTGCAAGGGCTTGGCGAGTTGCAATGCCAATATCGAAACAACTTCCCGTGGGGCTGAAGGCGCCGTTCCGCCACCAATCGATGAACCGCCGCTGTGCTTCTTCCGGTTCGAAGGCCGAGCCTTTTGCTGCGCTGGCCAGAAGAGCCTCTCCAAGCGCAAGGGCCATGGACGTATCATCGGTCCAAGTCCCCGCGTCCAAGCCGAACGGCCCTCCCCCGACCATATCTGTGATGTGGGGATAGGTGTCCCGCGGCTTGAACTCGAGGGTCGTGCCCAAAGCATCACCGACAGCTAGACCAATGAGACATCCAATGGACCGATCGATCTTGATCGTGAAGAGGGGTCCGCATCGCGCGGCAAACATGGGTTCTCGGCTTCGGTCGGGCGGCCTGCGGAATACAAAACCTTCGGGAAATACGCCGGGCGCGTTTTCCTATGTTTGCGCGCGATCAACCGTCCCGACTGGCGGGACGCGCGGCAGGCACGGGACGGCCAATGACGTATGCCTCATGACCCGCGATGCCTCTTGGCTTGCTCACGCATCGACCGATGCGTTGGCGCCCACTGTTGGCAGGATTGCACTCGGCTGCGAACCCGAACGATGCCTGGCATCGCGGATGTTTTGATGCTTTTCCAAGGCAAGGTTGCCAGATAAAGGTCTCAAAGTGAGACGGAACCTGCGAGGGTCTTGGGCCGATTCGAGGCTTTTAGAAGGACGGCAGTGGAGTTGCGAAGACGGGCTACGATCTCATTCCAAAAAGTCCTTCTGTTCTATCGAGTAGCATTTTCTGATGTAGTCAACTGACGAGTTCCGACGCTCGGAATATAATCAAGGTGCAACCAGAGAGGATGGATCAAAGCCAGACGGGATTCCATATGGAAAGTGACGCGCAGGATAGCTCAACACGGCAGGCCCGCTGGGGCTATGCGATTGGCATCGTGGCCGTTCTCCTCGCCGTACCCGCCGATCTTGCTCTCCGCGCGGGGGGCGTCAACCACAGCCCCTATCTGCTGCTCATCCTTTCGATCATCGTTGCAGCCGCGCTGGGTGGAACGGGCGCCGCAACGGGCGCGGCTATTCTCGCTATTCTGGTCGGGGCCTTGTTTGCCCTATTGCGCCCATTGCCTGGTCTTGAACCCTTCGATCTGCTGCTTTCGCTGCTGGTGGCCGCAGGCATCGCCCTGCTCGACGCTCGCAACGCGTCCTTGCGACGGCGGCGTGCAGCCTGGGACAGGAGACGCCAGAACCAGCTCTCGGAGATCGCCGACGAACTTAACCTGCTGATCGACGGAGCACAGGGTTATGCAATCTACATGCTCGATCCCGAAGGCCGCGTCACGATCTGGAACGACGGCGCCGAGCGGCTGAAGGGCTGGAGAGAGCAAGAGGTCGTCGGCCAATATTGCTCGATCTTCTACCCGGCGGACGCCGTCCAGGCCGGCAAGCCCGAAGCCGACCTCAAACGCGCGCGCGACGAGGGCAAATTCGAGGAGGAAGACTGGCGGCTCAGGAAGGATGGTTCCGAGTTCCTCGCGCATGTTTCGATCACTGCGCTGCGTGATGAAAGCGGAGCCTTGCGCGGCTTCGGCAAGGTGGTCCGCGATGCAACGGGGGAGCGCGCCGCCGAGAGTGCGCACAAAGCCAGCGCCAGCCATCTCCGCTCGATCCTCTCGACGGTCCCCGATGCGATGATCGTGATCGACGAACACGGCATCATCCTCTCGTTCAGCGCCGCGGCCGAACGGCTGTTCGGCTTTTCAGAGGCTGAGATTCGCGGATCGAACCTGAGCCTGCTCATGCCGTCGCCCGATCGTGAACGCCATGACAGCTATCTCGAACGCTATCTTGCAACCGGCGAGCGAAGGATCATCGGGATCGGGCGCGTCGTCATCGGCGCGCGGCGTGATGGTTCGACCTTCCCGATGGAACTATCTGTGGGCGAAGCCATTGGCGAGACCCAGCGCGTCTTCACCGGCTTCATCCGGGACCTGACCGAACGCCAGGAGACCCAGGAGCGCCTCGATGAACTGCAGTCCAAGCTGATTCATGTCGCCCGGGTGAGCGCGATGGGCACGATGGCCTCGACGCTCGCCCACGAGCTCAACCAGCCGATCACCGCCGTCGCCAACTATGTGGAGGCGGTGCGCGACCTGCTCGCCGAAGCCAATCCCGAGGATCTGCCGATGATCCGCGAAGCCCTGGATGATTCGGTTCGAGAGGCTCTGCGCGCCGGACAGATCGTACGGCGGCTGCGCGACTTCGTTGCGCGCGGGGAGGTTGAGAAGACCGTCGAGAATCTTCCCACCCTCATTGGCGAGGCGGCGGCGCTCGGGCTGATGGGCGCTAGGGAGAAGGGTATCGACGCCCAGTTCGATCTCGCTCCCGACGCTTCGAAAGTGCTTCTCGACAAGGTGCAGATCCAGCAGGTGCTAATCAATCTCCTTCGCAATGCGGTGGAGGCCATGGCGGAATCGTCCGAACGGCATCTGTGGATTGCATCCCGCCGTGAAAAAGCTGGCTTCATTCGGCTAACTATTGCTGATTCTGGCCCGGGCGTTTCGCCTGAAGTCGCGGAACAGCTCTTCACCGCCTTCGTCAGCACGAAGAGCGAGGGCATGGGTCTGGGGCTCTCGATCTGCCGCACCATCGTCGAGGCGAACGGCGGTCGGATATGGCTGGAGCCACGTCCCGGCGGCGGGGCTCAGTTTCATTTCACGCTCGTCGAAGCCGAGCCGGAGACTATCGAATGACCGAAAGACGTATGATCCATATCGTCGATGATGAGGAGGCGATCCGGCGATCAGTCGGATTCATGTTGAAAACATCGGGTTTCACGGTGGCGAGCTACGCGTCCGGAGTCGCCTTCCTGCGCGAGGTGCGGCACGCCGAGCCCGGCTGCATCCTTCTCGATGTCCGCATGCCCGAGATGGACGGACTGGAGGTGCAGCAGGCGCTTCTCGAGCGCGGCGTCGCCATGCCCGTCATCATCTTGACCGGGCACGGCGATATCTCGATTGCGGTGCGGGCCATGAAGGCAGGCGCAGTCGAGTTCATCGAGAAGCCTTTCGAAAAGGCCGTGCTACTGGATGCTATCGCCGCCGCCTTCGAACGGCTCGACGACAGCGACAAACGGGCGACAAGGGCGGCCGACGCGGCCGTGATGATCTCCGCGCTGACCGGACGCGAACAGGACGTGCTCAAGGGACTGGCCGAAGGTTTACCCAACAAGACAATCGCCTATGATCTCGGCATATCGCCCCGGACCGTCGAGGTGCATCGCGCCAATCTGATGACGAAACTGGGGGTCCGTAGCCTGTCCGATGCGCTGCGTATCGCATTCGCCGCCAATCTCGGCGGCGACCGCTCATAGGACCTCTACGTAGCGACTTGCCGCGATTTTCCTGCGATTCCTTGCATCCGGTCGACGTTAGGAACCGGATCAATGCGAGACGATCATGAATGGCACTGTTGCACCTCTCCCGGTGGAGCGCCCTAAGATTTTACTGGTGGAGGACGAGCCGGCCGTCCGCCGCTCTCTCCAGCTTCTCCTTCACGCCCGAGGCTATGACATCCGCTCTTACGCATCGAGCACGGCCATGTTTGCCGATCCGCTTGTGAACGACGCGATCTGCCTGGTGACCGACTATCGCATGCCCGAAATGGACGGTCTGGAGGTCTTGCAATCGCTTCGTGCGCGCGGATGGCGGGGACCGGCCATCCTCGTCACCGCCTATGGCTCGCCAGATCTTGTCGAGCGGGCGATGAAGGAGGGCTTCAGCATCGTCATCGAGAAACCGTTGCGCGAGCATGCGCTCGCTGACGCTGTCGCGCGATTGACGGCCCCGCCCCGCGCCTCCCCTGCCCCATCTTCGTGAGCGGCGAAGCGGCGTTGGCCGCTGCAGCGCGTGCATGGGAGCGCGTACCCCTGCCTATTGCTGCGTCTAACCGAGACCCAGAGGACTCCATCGACAAGGCCAAGCAGCACATGGTGCGCGAACGGCTTGTGGAGAATATGCGCGTAGCCCGCACCGCGTGCGCAGAGTTCGGTCTCCGCGGAATGATCGGCTGTGGTTAGAATGGCCGGGCGCTGCCAGCCCGCCGCCCGGAGCTGACGCAGAAGGTCGATTCCATCCACATGAACGGGCCGATGCTCGGCGATCAGGCAAGCTGCCTCCTCTCTCATCGGATCTGCCAGGAGGCGGGTCTCCTCTGCATAGGCTTTCACGCTATAGCCGCGAGCCATAAACAACAGGTGCAACGCGCGCCTCAATCCGGTGTCGCTCTCGACAAGGAGGATCACAGCGTGAGGAATCTGCGGGTCGGTGGGCCTATGTGTCACTCGTGCCAAACAAACCAAGGACTGCCGGAATCGTCCGGTCGATTCGGTCTAACGGCAACGTCGCCGCTCTGAACTACGTAGATTTCCCAAGTGACGGATAGCGCCACTGCTGATTTCCCCTCCGAGGGGAGCGATCTCAATCCATCCGCGACCGATCCTGCGAACCCCCTGGCGACAGCGGCAAGAAGCGCGCTCTGGATGACCGTACGGAGAGCATTTGTCCGGTCGCGATCTGGTGCCGCACTATAGGGTCACAATGTAAGGACGGCTGGGCAAGACCGTCTGCTTCTGCTCGATCATTGGGTTTACCAAGATCAATTCCGCCGTGTCGCACCTATGTCATCCATGAAGGCAAGCTGCTTTTCAGGGGACGCGCGCGGCGATGGATCGCTGACGAAAATGTTCGGGAGCAACCGACGGACTTGCGCTGTATCTAACCTTTGCAGTACCGTTTATTGCCGTTGCGAAGGTGCGATTCTTTTCCAAGGCACGGATCAAGCCTTGGCCCAAAATACCTGAGAATACAGGCGAAAGTGATAGCAATGGAATGCCGTGGGACATGCGGCATGGGGCATTTACGTAATGCGCTTGCGCGTGTTCAGCCGCAGTAGAGACAGGATTTTTTCAGGAGCTCCAAGATGGCAGCAGCGCATTCACGTCAGGACGCGTCCGATCCGCTCGACGGCATTGCCGAAACCCTGGACCGGGCCGCGATCGCGGGCATCGCACAGATCACCCACGGCCTGTCGCCCGCAACGATCTTCCAAGCCTTTTCGGACTGGGGCATGCATCTTGCCGGCTCGCCGGGCAAGCAGTTGCAGCTGGCGGCCAAGACGACACGCAAATTCATGCGGCTCGGCGAATATGCGGTGCGCAGCATCGGTGACCACGACGCCGCTCCCGCAATCGAGCCGCTGCCGCAGGATCGTCGCTTCGTCGATCCGGCCTGGAAGGAAGCGCCTTTCAGTCTGATCGCGCAGGCTTTCCTTCTCAACCAGCAATGGTGGCACGCGGCCACGACCGGCGTGGTGGGCGTCACGAGGCATCATGAAGACATGGTCGCCTTCGGGACGCGGCAGATCCTCGACACGATGGCGCCGACCAATTTCGTCGCGACCAATCCCGTCCTCCAGAAGCGGATATTCGAGACCGGCGGGCAATGCCTTGTCGAGGGTGCCAGGCTGCTGCTGGAGGACATGCAGCGCACGATGCGCGGCGAGCCGCCGGCGGGGACCGAAGCGTTCGAGGTCGGGAAGGACGTCGCCGCCACGCCCGGCAAGGTCGTCTACCGAAACGAGCTGATCGAGCTGATCCAATATGCGCCGACCACGGACACCGTGCGGCCGGAACCCATTCTGATCGTGCCGGCCTGGATCATGAAATATTATATTCTCGACCTGTCGCCGGAGAACTCGCTGGTCCGCTGGCTGACCGGGCAGGGCTATACGGTCTTCATCATCTCCTGGCACAATCCCGTCAGCGCGGACCGCGACCTCGACATGGAGGCCTATCGGCGCCTGGGCCCGATGGCGGCGCTCGACGCGGTGACAGCGATCACCGGGGCGCCGGCCGTTCACGCCGTCGGCTATTGCATCGGCGGCACGCTGCTGTCCATCGCGGCGGCGGCGATGGCGCGCGACGGGGATGAACGGCTCGCCACCATCACCCTGTTCGCCGCGCAGACCGAATTTAGCGAGCCGGGCGAGCTCGGCCTGTTCATCGACGAGGCGCAGCTCAACGTGCTAGAGAACATGATGTGGAGCCGCGGCTATCTTGACGGGGCTCAGATGGGCGGCGCCTTCCAGATCCTGCGCTCCAACGACCTCGTCTGGTCGCGGATCCTTAACACCTACCTGATGGGCGAGCGCGAACCCATGTCGGACCTGATGGCTTGGAACGCCGACGGGACGCGGATGCCCTATGCCATGCACAGCCAGTATCTGCGCCGCCTGTTCCTGGACGATGATCTTGCCGAGGGGCGCTACAAGGTCGATGGCCGCACGATCAGCTTGGGCGCGCTGCGCAAGCCGATGTTCGTAGTGGGCACCGAGCGCGACCATGTCGCGCCCTGGCGGTCGGTCCACAAAATCCACATGCTCAGCAATGCCGAAATCTGCTTCGTTCTGACCAGCGGCGGGCACAATGCGGGGATCGTTTCCGAGCCCGGGCACAAGGGGCGGCGCTATCATATCCTGACCCGCGAGACGGACGGCGCCGCGCTCGATCCGGACGACTGGATGGCGCATGCGCCCGTGCGCGACGGGTCCTGGTGGGTCGCCTGGGAAGAGTGGCTGCGCGCGCGTTCGGGCGAGCCGGCCGCCCCGCCGCCGCTGGGCGCGCCGGACAAGGACTACCCGGTGATCGAGAACGCCCCCGGCCGCTATGTGCTGGAGCATTGAGGGATGGCCGTCCCGGAAATGATCGAAAACCGCACCTTCGACGAGATCGCCGTCGGCGATACGGCGAGCGTCACGCGCACGCTGCGGGAAGAGGATATCCAGCTCTTCGCGCTCGTCTCGGGCGACGTGAACCCGGCCCATCTCGACGCCGATTATGCGGCGACCGACCTGTTCCACCGCGTGATCGCCCACGGCATGTGGGGCGGCGGCCTGATTTCGGCCGTGCTCGGCACCGAGCTGCCGGGACCGGGCGCAATCTACCTCAGCCAGTCTTTGCGCTTCACCCGGCCGGTGGGCCTGGGCGACGCCATCACAACCTCGGTGACCGTGACCGAAAAACGATCCGAGCATCATGTGCTTTTGCTCGATTGTCGCTGCGTCAACCAGAATGGCGACGAGGTCATTACGGGCCAGGCCGAGGTCAGGGCGCCGACCGAGAAGATCCGCCTTCCACGGATAGCGCTTCCCGACGTTCGCATCTCCGACCATGACGGCTATCGCAAGCTGATCGAACGGACGAGGGCGGACGCAGCGCCGCCGACCGCTGTCGCCCACCCCTGCAGCGCCGCGGCGATCACCGCGGCGGTCGACGCCGCCGAAGCCGGTCTGATCCTGCCGATTCTGGTCGGGCCGGAAGCGCGAATCCGCGCGGCGGCGGAAGAAGCGGGGAAGGATATCTCCGCTTATCGCATCGTCCCCGCCGCGCACAGCCATGCCGCGGCGACAGCCGCGGTGGCGCTTGTCCGTTCGGGCGAAGCGAAGCTGCTCATGAAGGGATCGCTTCACACCGACGAACTGATGAGCGCGGTGGTCTCCTCCTCGACTGGCCTGCGGACGGAGCGGCGCATCAGCCACGCCTATTTGATGGACGTGCCCGACCACCCGACGCCGCTCATCATCACCGACGCCGCGATCAACATCGAGCCGAGCCTTGAGGAAAAGGCGGACATCATCCGCAATGCGATCGACCTCGCCCATGTGATCGGGATCGAAAGTCCCAAGGTCGCGATCCTGTCGGCGGTGGAGACGGTCAATCCGTCGATGCGATCGACGCTCGACGCCGCCGCGCTCTGCAAGATGGCCGATCGCGGTCAGATTTCAGGCGGCGTGCTCGATGGCCCGCTGGCGTTCGACAATGCGATCAGCGAGGCGGCGGCCAAGGAAAAGGGGATCGTCTCGCCCGTGGCGGGCAAGGCCGAGATCCTGGTCGTCCCGAATCTGGAGGCCGGAAACATGCTCGCCAAGCAGCTCACCTTTCTGGGCGGTGCGGACGCGGCGGGCGTCGTCCTGGGCGCCCGGGTACCGATCGTGCTCACCAGCCGCGCCGACTCCGCGCGAACACGCCTGGCTTCCTGCGCCGTGGCCGTGCTGCTGGCGCGCGCCGCCACCAAGGCTTCGCCGGGCCTGCCCGAAGGCAAGGCTCTGACATGAGCCGCGCCGTCGTCAGCCTCAATTCCGGCTCGTCGAGCATCAAGTTCGCGCTGTTCACGCTGGGGCCGGACGGCCCTCAGCATGCCGCCGCCGGCAAGTTGGAGGGGATCGGCACCGCGCCGCACCTCGTCGCGCGCGATAAGGACGGAACTATCCTGATCGACCGGAACTGGGACGATGGCAGCGGGCTCGGCCACGAGACCCTGCTGCATGACCTGTTCGCGTGGGCGGGGGATCATCTGCCAGATCACGACATCGTTGCTGTCGGGCATCGCGTTGTCCATGGCGGGACAAAGTTCTTCCACCCTCTGGTCGTCGACGACGCCCTGCTTGCCGGGCTGGAAGCGCTATGTCCGCTCGCGCCGCTCCATCAGCCCCACAATCTCGCCGCGATCCGGGCCATTCGCTCGCTCGCGCCCGATCTGCCGCAGGTCGCCTGCTTCGACACCGCCTTCCATCATGAGCTGCCCGAGGTCGCCACCCGCTTCGGGCTGCCGCGCGCGCTGCACGACAAGGGTATCCGGCGCTACGGGTTTCATGGCCTGTCCTATGAATATATCGCCCGCGCGCTCGGGGAGGCCGATCCGGGGCTCGCCTCGGGTCGCGTGATCGCCGCCCATCTCGGCAATGGTGCCAGTCTCTGCGCGATGCAGAACGGCCGCAGTGTCGATACCACGATGGGCTTCACCGCGCTGGATGGGCTGATCATGGGCACACGGTGCGGCGCGATCGACCCCGGAGTTGTGATTCATCTACAGACCCAGGAGGGCATGAGCGCGGCTGAGGTAGAGACGCTGCTCTACAAGCAGGCCGGACTGCTCGGCGTATCCGGCATCTCCAGCGATATGCGCGCACTCCATGACAGCGACGATCCGCGCGCTGCCGAGGCGATCGATCTCTTCATCTGGCGGGCAGCGCGCGAGGCGTCGGCCCTCATATCGTCGCTCGGCGGCGTCGATGCGCTGATTTTCACCGCGGGTATCGGCGAAAATGATCCCGTCATCCGCGCAGCGATCTGCGCGCGACTGGCCTGGCTGGGCATCGTCATCGACCCATTCGCCAATGCGCGCAACGCCCCCATCATCAGCGCGGAGGACAGCCGAGTTGCCGTTCGTGTCATTCCCACGGACGAGGAGCGTATGATCGCCATTCACACACTCGCCGCGCTGACCCCGGCAGGAGGACAATCATGAAACCGCTGGTCGATCTTGCCGGCAAGCGCGGGCTCGTCGTTGGCATTGCGAATGAACACAGCATCGCGGCCGGCTGTGCCGAGGCGTTCGCGCGTTGCGGGGCACGGCTCGCCGCCACCTATCTCAACGCCAAGACGGAACAGTATGTGGCGCCGGTCGCGGAACGGCTGGGGGTCGAATGGACCGCGCCTTGCGATGTCCGCGTTCCCGGCGAGCTGGAGGCGCTGTTCAACGAGGTGAACACGAAATGGGGCGGCCTCGATTTCCTGCTCCATTCGATCGCCTTCGCGCCGCGGGAGGATCTTCATGGCCGCGTCGTCGATTCCTCTGCGGAAGGCTTCGCAATCGCCATGGATGTTTCCTGCCACAGCTTCCTACGCATGGCGCGACTGGCCGAACCGCTGATGCCCGACGGAGGCTGCCTGCTGTGCGTAACCTTCTACGGATCGGACCGGGTGGTCGAGCACTATAATCTGATGGGGCCGGTAAAAGCGGCTCTGGAAAGCGCGACCCGTTATGTCGCCGCCGAACTGGGGTCCAAGGGCATCCGCGCCCATGCGATTTCCCCGGGTCCGATCGCGACGCGGGCGGCGAGCGGCATCGAACGCTTCGATGAACTGATCGAGCGCGCCGCGGCGGCCGTCCCGGAAGGCCGGCTCGTCGATGTCGACGATGTCGGCGCGCTGGCGGCGTTCCTGGTCAGCGATGCTGCCGAGCGGATCACCGGCACGGTCATCCCGGTCGATAGCGGCCTGCACCTGCTCGCATGACGGGTTTCAACCGGCAGCACGCGGATTCCCTTGCCGACGCGGCGGCCGTCTGCTTGAATTGCATGCTCGGCGACGGACCGGAAGTCTATCCCTTCGGCCAGAGCTTCGCCGGCTATGGCGAGAACCTGCTCGACCATAACCGGCGAACGACGCGCCTGCGCATCGGTGTGGCGCTCGTCCGGTGACCGAGGCCGACTGGCGCCTCGACGACACCGATGTCCCGACGCTTCACCCCAGCGGTGACTGGACGGCGCTTGATCTGGGCGACGCTGCCGATCGCCTGGCCACGAAATTCGGGAGCGCGCAGCGCCTCGACGTCTCCGAACTGGGGCGAGTGGATACCGCCGGTGCGCTGGCGCTGCTCCGGTCCATGACAAACGGCGGCGATGTCGACTGCGGCCCGAGAGAGGATCTGCGGCGGTTGATCGACCTCGTGCGACCTGCCCTCGAGAAGGAAGCCCCGACGAAACAGGGCCTCAAGGGGTGGACAGGCTTTTTCGACCGGTTCGGCCGCCAGGTCGTCCAGTTCGGCGGCGACGCCTACGACATGCTCGAATTCGCCGGCCGGCTGGTTGTGGCGCTCGGCCGGACGGTCGTGCACCCGCGCCGTCTGCGTCTGACGCCGCTGGTTGCGATGATGCAGGACGCGGGGGTCAACGCGCTCCCGATCGTGTTCGTGATGACCTTTTTCATCGGGGCGGTGATCGCGCTCGTCGGCACCAACCTGCTGACGACGCTTGGTGTCGAGGTGTTCACGGTTCAGCTTGTCGGCGTGGCAATCCTGCGCGAGTTCGGCGTGGTCATCGCCGCGATCCTGCTGTCGGGCCGCTCCGCATCATCTTTCGCCGCGCAGATCGGCTCGATGCGGATGAACCAGGAAACCGATGCGATGCAGGTGATGGGCGTCGACCGCTTCGACGCCCTTGTCATTCCACGGGTTCTGGCAGCGCTGCTGATGATGCCGCTGATGACCTTTTGCGCGGATATCGGTGGCATCGCCGGCGGCCTGCTGGTCAGCTGGGCCACGATCGACATCAGCCCGGTCTTCTTCATCCAGCGCACGCTCGAGACGGTGAGCATAACGCATTTCTGGATCGGGATGAGCAAGGCGCCGTTCCTGGCGCTGGTGATCGCCTCGGCGGGTTGTCGGCATGGCCTGATGGTCGGCGGCGATGTCCAGAGCCTCGGGCGCAACGTCACCTCGGCGGTGGTCCAGTCGGTCTTCATGGTCATCATGTTCGATGCGATCTTCGCGGTGCTCTTCATGGTGTTGGACCTGTGAGCGCTCCATCGACCACCGACGCCGTCGATGCTCCGATCCGTGTCCGCGGCCTCAGGACCGCATTTGGCGAAAAGGTCATTCACGACGATCTCGATCTCGAGGTCCGGCACGGCGAAATACTCGGCGTCGTAGGGGGATCGGGCTCCGGCAAGTCAGTCCTGCTCAACACCATACTCGGATTGAAACGGCCCGATGGCGGGACCGTCGAAATCTTCGGACGGAACATCGACGATGCGGACGCGCAGGCCGATATCGAACGGCGGATCGGCGTGATGTTCCAGCAGGGCGCTTTGTTCTCCTTCCTGACCGTGCAGGAAAATGTCGAGACGCCGCTCCTCGAGCATGCGCATCTTTCCAAGGGCTTCGTGCGTGATCTCGCGCGATTGAAGATCAAGCTTGCCGGCCTGCCCGATAATGCCGGCATCCTGAAACCGTCTGAACTTTCAGGAGGCATGCGCAAACGCGCGGGCGTCGCGCGTGCGATCGCGCTCGACCCCGACATATTGTTCCTCGACGAGCCGACAGCCGGTCTCGATCCGATCGCGGCGGGAGAGTTCGACGACCTCGTCAAGACACTGCGCGATGCGCTCGGTCTCACAGTCTTTATGATCACCCACGATCTCGACACGCTCTATGCCATCTGCGACCGGGTCGCCGTCGTCGCCGACAGGAAGATCGTCGCGGTCGCGCCGGTCGCCGAGCTCGAGCAATCGGACCATCCCTGGATCAAAAGCTATTTCCTGGGGCCGCGCGGCCGTGCCGCCAAGAAGCAGAAAGAAGGCTGATGGAACGCCACGCCAATTATGCCCTGGTGGGCGCCGTCTCGATCGTGCTGCTCATCGCGACGCTCGTGTTCGTGGTGTGGCTGGGCGGCTCGCAGTTCAGACGGGAGCACGATCCCTATCAGATCGTCTTTCATGGTCCCGTGCGGGGGCTGAGCGTGGGGGCGGAGGTCCAGTTCAACGGCATCAAGGTCGGTCAGATCCAGCGGATCAGGCTCGACGAGCGCGATCCCAACCGTGTGGTCACCGATATCGAGGTCAACCGCGGGACGCCCGTGCGCGTGGATTCGATGGCGTCGACCGAAACGCAGGGCATTTCGGGGGTCAGCATCGTCCAGATCAGCGCCGGGACCGCGATCAAGCCGCTTCTACGGAAGGTCGATCATAGCAAGCGCCCGGTCATTCCGAGCAAGCCCAATGCGCTCTCGTCGCTGCTGCAGGGAGGAGGGCAGATGGTCGCGAGCGCGACCGAAGCCCTGACCCGCGTGAACAAGCTGCTCTCCGATCGCAACATTGCCGATGTCGGCGCGGCCATCCACGACATCAGGACGACGACTGGGGAGCTTGCGGCGAACCGGACCATGATCGCCAACGCCGCCTCGGCGCTGACCAAGCTCGACCGCGCCGCCACCGATATTCAGGGAGCGGCGGCATCCGTCCGTCACATCGCCGATGGCGACGGCAAACGCGCTTTTGCAGACATCTCCGGGGCGGCTGGCGAACTCAAGGTCGCGGTTCACGAGGCCCGCGGCGTCATCGCGAAGCTCGATACCCAGAGCGGCGACATCGGCACGACCACTCTCCCCAACATCAACGCCACGATGCGCAGCCTGCAGGAGACGGCCGAATCCCTGGACGGGCTCATCCGTCAGATCCGGCAAAATCCCCGTCAGGCATTGGGCAAGGACAGTGGCAAGGAACTGGAGCTACCGCGATGAGGCATTCCCCTGGATATCGGACATCCGCGACCCTGATGGGAGCGCTGTTGCTGGCCGGCTGCGGGAGCCTGTTGGGGGGTGGCAAGCGTGATGATCTCTTCCGTTTCGGCGTGATCGAGCGGACGAACGACACCGCCCCGCAGGCGGCGGTCGCCCGCCGGCCGCTTTCGCTGTTGCGGCTTCGCTTCGCACCGGAAATCGAGGGCGATCGCATCCTCACCACGCGCGGCGCGCAGGCGCTCTATATCAAGGACGCCCGCTGGGTCGCATCGGTCCCCGATCTTTTCACGCAGGCGCTGACGCGGCAGTTTGGTGCGCGCGCGCCCGACCTCCGCCTCGCTTCGCCCCGAAGCGCGACGGGAGCCTCGCAGGCCCTGCAGGTCACCATCGACAGGTTTGAGGCGCGCTACACGCCGGAAGCCGATGGCAAGACCCCGCCCACCGTCGTCATCGCCGGGGAGGTGACCCTGTTTGGTGCCGATGACAGACAGCCGGTCGCGTCGCGCCGTTTCTCGGTCGAGGAACCAGCGCTTGCGAACAGCACGAGCGGGATCGTGCCGGCTTTCGACCGGGCGGTGACCCGTTATGCGGCACAACTCGTCGACTGGACGGCGCAAACCAGCCGCAGCGCGTCCTCCAATCCACCATCCGGAAAAGGCCAGAAAGATGAATGACAAGACCGTGGAACTCGTGACGCGGAGCGGGCTTCGCCTTTGCGTGCGGCAGGCGGGCTCGACGGACGGGCCGATCCTGACGCACTTGTTCCACCATGTGAGCCATGAGGATCTGCGCTTCCGGTTCCTGTCGGGATTGAACGAAATCGGTCCAGAGCAACTGCGCGCGCTGACCCCGATAGATGACGGCAACGCGGTAAGCTTCCTCGCATTCGATGCCGAGAGCGGTGTCGCCGTCGCAAGCGCGATGCTCGTCTCCGATGCAGCGGGCGAGCGGGGCGAGGTGGCGATCTCCGTTGACGCCGACTATCGGCACCGAGGCGTCGGATGGACTCTCCTCTCCTTCGTGGCCGATCGGGCCGAAGCCCGGGGTCTTTCGAAAATCGAGTCGATCGAGAGCCGCGCCAATGTCGCCGCGATCGAACTCGAACGCGACATGGGCTTCTCGGTCGAGGAATATCCTGGAGACTCGACCCTGGTGCTGGTCAGCAAAACTCTACGCGCCGGTTGAACCCGGTGTCGGCGCTCAACCCTTCAGCGCTGCGGCGATCGCGTCCTTCAGGGGCGTGGTCGGCCGGCCGATCAGCCTGCCAAGGTCATGGCTGTCGTCGAACAGGGCGCCCTGGCCCGCCGCCGCGTCCGATTGGGCGAGCATCGCAGCGACCGCCTCCGGCAGTCCGGCTCCGACCAGCGCCGCCTTGTAGTCAGCTTCGCTCAGGTTCTGGAAGGTGATCGTCTTGCCTGTCTGACGAGAGAGTTCGTCCGCGAATTCGGCGAGCGTATAGGCCTCATCGCCCGCCAGTTCGTAGACGCGTCCAGCCTGATCCTCCGGCGCGACGAGCACGGCCGCGGTTGCGTTGGCGAAGTCAGCGCGGGTCGCCGAGGCGATGCGGGCGACTCCGGCGGAGCCTATTATGACGCCATGCTGGAGAGCGGCGGGTATCGAGGCGGTGTAGTTCTCGGTGTACCAGCTATTTCGCAGCAACACGGTCGGCAGTGCGCTTTCGCGGAGGAGCGCCTCGGTCTGGCGATGCTCCTCGGCAAGGCCGAGCGGTGACGTATCCGCGTGCAGCGCGCTGGTATAGGCGATGAGCTTCACGCCGGCCGTCTTCGCGGCATCGATCACCGCCTTATGTTGCGGTACGCGGTGCCCGACCTCGTTTCCCGAAATGAGCAGCAGCTTGTCTACGCCCGCGAGAGCCGGGCCGAGGGTCTCCGGCCGGTTATAATCGGCTTCGCGCACGACGACCCCCTTCGCAGCGAGGTCGGACGCCTTGTCGACGTCACGCACCAGGGCCGCGATCTCGCCAGCCGGCACCGTCCTGAGCAGTGCTGCGATGACGAGCCGTCCGAGTTGTCCTGTCGCTCCGGTGATTGCGAGCATGGTTCTTCCTCTTCTTTGCTTGGAGGGCGTTCCGATCGTCTCGCCTTTGGCGTCCATCGAGTCGTTGGGCTCGGGCAATGTCAGCGAGTGGATCGTCGGCATACATAATATGCGATCGAATCGATCCAAGCCTAATCTCTGATCGCGCGACGGCGTTTCCTGCCCCAGCCCTGGGAGCTGGGCGGCAACGCCTCCGATGAGATCGACTCTACTTGCGCTGTGCGGACGGCGCCAACGCCCGCAACCCACTGA
This sequence comes from Sphingobium sp. BS19, assembly GCF_027925545.1. Taxonomy (NCBI): domain Bacteria; kingdom Pseudomonadati; phylum Pseudomonadota; class Alphaproteobacteria; order Sphingomonadales; family Sphingobiaceae; genus Sphingobium; species Sphingobium sp. BS19. Next base: position 23,959 of record NZ_BSEF01000008.1, on the reverse strand, counting down.
TCAGCGTGTCGAGCCGCTGTTCGGCTTCGCCTTGATCAGCCTCGGGATAGGCCGTCGCGACGCGAGCGCCCCAATAGCCTAAATCGACCGTCGTGAGGCTGAATTCAAAGGGAACGCCTTCGCGGCTGCCGCGGAACCGTCCGCGCCAGACGGCATCCTTTGGCATGTCGGGAAGAACGACCGGCCCCTCGGACAGCGGCGTGCTTTCATCGAAATAGCTGCGCGCAAGCCACTTCATGATCGTATAATGCTCCTTCGCCGACATTTGCTCGATATGAACCAGCGAGATGCGGGCAACGATCGTCGAACCGTGCACCGGCGAACGATATTCGACGGAAACATACTGGCCGCTGGGATCATATCCCTGCTCGGCTACGCGGGTGAATCCGGCGAGCACATGGGGAAAGCGCGCACCGCTTCCCACATGCACCAAGGTCCCGTCGGAATCGAGGCGGAAGCCCGCCGGGGCGGTCGCTTCGGCGGCAGCGGGCGCCGACTGGGCGGCGGTGTGAATAGAAAGCCCAAGAAGAACACTCAGAACGAGCGGCGCAAGACGCCGGAGACGCGTCTTCCTTTTCATTCGGGAAGCTTCGCCATGATGATGGCGGCGATCGCCATCACCAGACCTGCTGTCAATCCATACAGGAAAATGACGTCGATCGACTGACGAATTCTGTCCAGGGCGTGCATGGAGATTCTCCCCTTTGTGGTGAGAAAAGTTTCGTGCAGCCGGGCCGGCGGGCATATCGGTAGTGTTACTGAGGCGGCCATCACCATGTGCCTGCTTATGCCATCGTTCCGATCGTCCGGCGGAACCGCGCGAGCGCGACCAGGAAAAACACTGCACCGATCACGGCGATGGCAAGGAACTGGGGCCACACCACGTCGAAGCCCGCTCCCCGATAGAGGATTGCCTGCGCCATTCTCACAAAATGGGTGGTGGGCGCGGCGAGCATCACCGTCTGCACGAACTCCGGCATGCTCTCGCGCGGGGTCATTCCGCCGGACAGGAGTTGGAGCGGCAGCAGCACGAGCATCAACAGCAGCCCGAACTGCGGCATCGATCGTGCGATCGTCCCCATGAAGATGCCGATCGACGTGGTCGCGAACAGGTGGAGCGCCGCCCCTGCCAGGAACAGCGGGATCGATCCCTCGATCGGCACCTTCAATATCCCTTCGACCACCACCAGCAGCGCGAAGGCGCAGGCGGCCAGCACGACGAGCCCCATCGCCCAGACCTTGCTCGCCATGATCTCGAAGGGCGTGACCGGCATCACCAGCAGATGCTCGATCGTGCCATGCTCGCGCTCGCGGATCAGCGCGGCACCGGTCAGCACGATCGAGAGCATGGTGACGTTGTTGATGATCTCCATCACCGACCCGAACCAGCTCTGCGCAAGGGTCGGGTTGAAGCGGGCGCGCAGGGCAAGGTCGACGGGCGGGGCGGATGTCGCCCGCGTGCCCCTCATGAACTCCGACACCTCCCCCTGGACGATCTGCTGGATATATCCGCCGCCGGTGAAAGCCTGGCTCATGCGCGTGGCGTCAATGTTGAGCTGGACGGTCGGTTGCCGGCCGGCGAGCACGTCGCGCTGGAAATCGGGCGGCAGGTCCAGCGCGAAGGTGTAGCGGCCGGCATCCATCGCCGGATCGACCTCACCCAAAGCGAGCAGCGCCGGCTGTTTGAAATGGGGTGGATAAAATGCCCCGGTGATCCGGCTGGAGAGCGGGGACTGATCCTCGTCGACGATCGCGATCGGCGCCTTGTTCAGCGTCTCGGGCATGGCGGAGGCCGCCACATAGATACCAAGCGAGAAGGCGTAGACAATCAGCACCAGCATCATCGGATCGCGCCACAGGCTGCGCAGCTCCTTGACGCCCAAACGCAGGATATTGCCGGCGTGCTGCATCTCAGTACTCCTGCTTCTTGAGAAGCGCGACGGACAGCGCGAGCAGGACCGGCACGGCCGCCGCCAACGCCAGAAGCGGCTGAGCCAGATCGCCGAAGCCCAGCCCCTTCGAGAAGACACCTCGGCAGATCGTCACAAAATGGGTGGTGGGGAAGATGCGCCCGACGAACGCGCCGACGCCCTCCAGCGACGATACCGGGTTGATCAGTCCGGAAAACTGCACCGCCGGCAGGATCGTGCCGATCGCGGTGGCGAACAAGGCAGCGATCTGGCTGCGCATGAAGATGGAGAAGAGCAGCCCGATTGCCGTCGCCGACAAAGCGTAGAGCAGCGCCCCGACGGTCATCGCCAGCACGTTGCCGGTAATCGGCACGCGGAAGACAAATAGTGCCAGCAAGACCAGCAGCACATAGTTCAGCATGGCGAGCGCGACATAGGGCAACTGCTTGCCCAGCAGGAACTCGATTCGCGTGATAGGTGTAACGTAGAAGTTGATGATCGAGCCCAGCTCCTTCTCACGCACGACGCTCAAGGCGGTCAGCATCGCGGGAAACAGCAGCAGCAGGACGGGAATGACCGCTGGCGCGATCGCCACCAGGCTCTTGACGTCGGGATTATAGCGATAGCGGGTCTCGATGGTGACGAGGCCGGCCGCGGGCCGCGCGCCGAGTTCCTGCACCGCCATGTCGCCCAGCCATTGCGCGTGCATCGCCTGGATATAGCCCTGCACGGTCTCGGCGCGCTGCGGCATCGCGCCGTCGATCCAGACGCCGATCTGCACCGGCGTGCCACGCCTCAGATCGCGGGCGAAGCCCGGCGGAATCTCGATCGCGACGCTAAGCTCGCCGTCGCGCATCCGACGGTCGAGCTGCGCATAGTCGGTGATCTGGGGGCGCTCGACAAAGTAGCGCGAGCCGGCGAGATTGAGCGCATAGTTCTGGCTGGTGGTGGTGCCGTCGCGATCGAGGATCGCAAAGGGCAGATCCTCCACATCCATGCTGATCCCATACCCCATGATGAACATGAGCAGCACGCTGCCCAAAAGGGCGAGCGTCGCGCGGATCGGATCGCGACGCAGCTCCAGCGCCTCGCGCCGGGAATAGCTCATCATGCGTCGGCGGCTGAAGGTGCGGGAAAAGGACGAACCGGACTCGGCCTTTGTCTCGGTGGCTGACGCCGCTGCGCGCCCTCCCGGCTCCGCCCTTTCGTCTCCGCCCGCCGCCTCTTCCAGATAGCTGATGAATGCTTGCTCGAGGGTCTTGCTGCCACGCTTCTCGACGATTTTCGCCGGCGTATCGCTGACGAGCACTTTGCCGGCATGCATCAGCGAGATGCGGTCGCAACGCTCGGCCTCGTTCATGAAATGGGTAGATATGAAGATCGTCACCTTGTCGCCCCGCGACAGGTCGATCATCATCTGCCAGAACTGATCGCGCGCGATCGGATCGACGCCGGATGTCGGCTCGTCGAGGATCAGCATCTCGGGCTTGTGGATCATCGCCACCGCCAGGCTGAGCCGCTGGCGCTGGCCGAGCGGCAGCGCGTCGGGCAGCGCGTCCATGATGTCGGTCAGGTCGAAGCGTCCGGCCATCTCCTCGACCCGGGCGGGAATCTCTTCCGCCGGCACATGGAAGAGCTGTGCATGCAGCTCGAGATTCTGCCGGACCGTCAGCTCGGAATAGAGCGAGAAGGCCTGGGACATGTAGCCCACGCGCCGACGCGTCGCCACGTCGTCATTCTCGACTTCGCGCCCGAACAGCCACGCTTGGCCCTCGCTCGCCTTGAGCAGGCCGGTCAGCATCTTCATCGTCGTCGACTTGCCGCAGCCGTTCGAACCCAGGAAGCCGAAGATCTCGCCGCGCTCGATCCGGAAGTCGACATGATCGACCGCCGTGAAGTCGCCGAACCGCATCGTCAGCCCCTTGGCCTCGATGGCGACCTCGGCATCGCTCCCGTCGCTGCGCGGAGGGATGGTCACGGGCTTGTGACCACGCCGGCGCTCTTCGGGCAGCAGGGCGATGAACGCCTGCTCCAGGCCGTCGGTGCCGGTGCGTTCATAGAAATCCACCGGAGTGCCGGTTGCGAGGATCTGCCCCGCATCCATCGCCACCAACCAATCGAACCGCGCAGCCTCCTCCATATAGGCGGTGGCGACCAGCACGCTCATCCCAGGCCGGTCGGCGCGGATGCGGTCGATCAGGTCCCAGAACTGCGCGCGCGACAGCGGGTCGACGCCCGTGGTCGGCTCGTCGAGCAGCAGGAAATCGGGGTCGTGGATGAGGGCGCAGCACAGCCCGAGCTTCTGCTTCATGCCACCGGAGAGCTTGCCGGCCGGACGTTTGCGGAACGGCGCAAGGCCGGTGCTCTCGGTGAGCTGGGCGATCCGCCGCTCGCGTTCCTGTGCATCCTGCCCGAACAGGCGCGCGAAAAATTCCAGATTCTCGTCGATGGACAAGGTCGGATAGAGATTCTTGCCCAGGCCCTGCGGCATATAGGCGATGCGCGGACAGACCGCTTCGCGGTGGCGCCGGTCCGCCATATCGCCGCTAAGAACCTCGACACTGCCCTCCTGGATCACGCGCGCGCCGGCGAGCAGCGAGAACAGGGTGGACTTGCCGACGCCGTCGGGGCCGATCAGCGCGACCATGCGTCCGGCCGGAATTTCCAGATCGATGCTGTCGAGCGCCCGCGTCCTGCCATAGTGCAGGCTGACGCCCGAAAGGCGTGCCGCCAATTCCGGCGAGGCGCCCTCCGACATGCCGGGCGCGGTCATCGCGACACGTTGACGGTCAGCTTCGCCGGCCATTCGGCATCGCGGCTGGTCCGCACATAGGCCATGCCGGGCAGCCCGGTCTTGACCTGGGTGATGTGGCGATCGAGCAGGGCGGGATCGATCCGCGCCTTCACCCGGAACATCAGCTTCTGCCGTTCGCTTGCCGTCTCGACGGTCTTGGGCGTGAACTGCGCGACATCGGCGACGAACGACACCTTGGCCGGGATCACATAGTCGGGCGCGGCATCGAGCACGATCCGCACGTCGCTCCCCAGGGCCACGCGTCCCGCCCCGGTCTCGGGCAGGAAGAAGGTCATGTAGACGTCGCCGAGATTGACGAGGTTGAGTACCCGCCCGCCGCCGGCGACGACCTCGCCCGGCTGGGCCACGCGATACTGGACCCTTCCGGCCACCGGAGCGCGCAGGTCGCTGTCGCGGATATCGGCCTCGATCCGCTCGATCGTAGCGCGGGCCGCATCGACGTTCGAGCGCGCGCCGATCACCTGGCTGCGCGCGGTGCCGATGGCCGAATCGACCGCCGCCATCTGCGCGCGCGCCGCCTCGACGGCGGCCGTCGCGCCTTCGACCTGCGCCTGATCGTCGTCGCGCTCCTGCACGGCAGTGGCGCCCTCGCGCGCCAGCGTCTCCGAACGCGCCAGCCGCTTGCGCGCGGCGTTCAGCTCCGCCTCACGCTGCCGGACGGCGGCAAAGGCGGCCGCGCGCTCGCTCTGGCGCTGCGACACCTGGCTTTGCGCGATCAGGATGGCGTTGAGCGCCTGGGCGAGCTGCGCCTGTGCCTCGGAGCGCTGGGCGTTGAGGACATCGATGTCCATATGCGCGACAACCTGTCCCGCCTTCACGAAGTCGCCCTCGTCGGCGACGATGTCGCGTATCCGCCCAGGGGTTTTGGCGGAGATGTCGATCTCGATCGCCTCGATCCGGCCGTTGCCGCCAATGATGCCGTCTGGAAGGTCAGCGGGCTTGAGCAGCAGCCAGAGGATGATGGCCACGGCAACAATGGCCATGGCGATGCCGCCCCTGATGATCCACGTCTTCTGGGGCATCGTCATTGCACTGGATTCCTGGTTTCAGCCGTGTTGATGTCGAAGGCTGGATTCTGGATGAAGCCCCCGCCCAGAGCCGCATAGAGGGCGACGGCGCTCCCGAGATGGGCGCGGCGAAGCTGGACAAGCGTCTGCTCGGTGTCGAACAGGTCGCGCTGCGCGTCGAGGACTTCGAGATAGGCCGAGCGCCCGTTGTCGAAACGCAATTGGGCAAGGCGCGCGCGTTCCTGAAGCGCCGCGAGCATCGTGCGCGTCATTTCGATCTGGAGGCCGAGTTGCCGGCGCCGGACCAGGGCATCCGAAACATCGCGGAACGCGGCCTGCACCGTCCCTTCATAGTCCGCGACGGCAATCACCTGCCGGGCCTTCGCGACGTCGAGATTGCCCTTGAGGCGTCCGGCGTTGAACAGCGGCAGGCTGATGGTCGGCGTGAAGTTCCAGGAGAGGCTTCCATCCCTGAACAGACCGTCCAGCTCGCTGCTCGCCGTGCCGAAGGCGCCGGTCAGGCTGATATTGGGAAAGAAGGCGGCGCGCGCGGCGCCGATATTCGCATTGGCGGCGCGCAGGGAATATTCCGCCGCCACGATATCGGGCCGGTTGGCCAGAAGCTCCGACGGCAGGCCAGCGGGAAGCGCCATCTCCGGGGCCGATTCGGCAAGACCGAGCGGCCCGGGCGGGATGTCGACCGGACGCCCGACCAGCAGCGCCAGGGCGTTGCGATTGACGTCGCGATCCTGGTCGAGCGCCTGCAGCGCCGTCTGCGCCTGCGCAAGCAGGGTCTGTGCCTGCGTCATCTCGAGCTTCGAGCCCGATCCCACCTCATACCGCCGGCGTAGGATGCGCAACGACTCCTCGCGCGTCGTGATCGTCCGGCTCGCTAATTCCGCGCGCTCTTCATATTCGCGCTCGAGCAGATAGCCGTTGGCGACCTGGGCGATGAGGTCGGTCGCGATCGCGCGCCGCGCTTCCTCCGTCGCCAGATATTGCGCCCGCGCCGCCTCGTTGAGGTTGCGCAGCCGGCCCCAGAATTCGATCTCCCAGCCGGCGCTCAGCTGGGCGTAGATCTGGTTGCCGGTGACCGCCTGGCCCGTCACCGACAGATCGGCGGGGGTTCGTCCCCGCGTTCCGGTCGCCACGGCATCGAGTTGGGGGTAGAGCGCCGATCCCTGGATCCGCCACGCCGCCCGCGCCTCCGCGACGCGCCCTGAAGCGATCCGGATATCGCGGTTGTTCTCCAGCGCAGCAGCGATCAGCGTGCGAAGCTGCGCCTCGCGGAAGAAATCATACCAGCCGATCCGGGCGATGGACGGCGAGCCGGAGGCCGATGCGGCATAGGTTTGCGGAACGGGCTGCGGCGGACGGACATGCGCCGGCGCGAACGAGCAGCCGGCCAGAAGCATGGACGCAGCGAGACAGGCTGCGCTTATCGCTGGCCGTCGGTATCTGGCCCCTGTGATCTCTGGAACGGCCATATCGTCGCGCACTGCCCCCTGGTTCGGTCTTCAAATAGGCAGCTCCCGCCCGGGGGACCGGGCGGGAGCCGTTGTTCGCCGTGAGTTGCGACCCTCAGGCTGTCGCGGAAACTTTTGCAGGCGCCTTCGCCTTCTCGGGCTCGGCCACAGATATCTGCTTGGCCAGGGGCTGGAACCACGTCCGGAACGTATCGGACAGTTCCTGCTGGTTGGTCGTCTGCGAGAGCAGATCTTTCCAGCTACCCTGCCATTCGTCGACGGCCGCCTTGATCTTGCTCACCGAGGCCTCCCGGCTCTTTTCGACCTCGCCGAGCAGGCTCGTGACCGCGTCGCTTCTGAAGCTCGGGACAGTCCCCGGCTTCAGTTCCTTGAACTGATCGACGAAGAGGGTCGCCGCCTTGCTGCCGATCTGTGCATACTCCTCGCCACCGCTCCGGGCGATCTCGGCGAATTTGAGGACAAGCTCGCCATTGGCCTTGGCAAGGGCGGTAATCTGATCGAGGGGATAGCTCATGGGTCAGGTCCTTTCGAGAATCGAGGCGGGAGGAAAAACAGTTTCCGTTGCGATGCTGCGCTGCGATATGAGGGATTGTCCTTACGCACGATGGCAGACGAGGCTCAGCCATTGGCGATATATTGCCCTCCGTTGATGGTAAGCACCGAGCCCGTGCAGAAAGCCGCCTTTGGCGAGGCGAGATAGGAGACCGCTTGCGCGACCTCGTCGGGGTCGCCGAGACGGCCGACAGGGATGCCGGCGATGATCCCGGCGCGCACCTCCTCCTTGACGGCGGCGACCATGTCGGTGTCGACATAACCGGGACAGACCGCGTTGACGGTTATGCCGCGCGCGGCATTTTCCTGAGCCAGCGCCTTGGTGAAGCCGATCACGCCCGCCTTCGCCGCGGAATAGTTGACCTGCCCTATCTGGCCCTTCTGCCCATTGATCGACGAGATGTTGATGATCCGGCCGAAGCGCCGCTCGCGCATGCCCTCGATGATTGCGCGGGTCATGGTGAACATCGAGTCGAGGTTGTTCGCCAGCACGGACCGCCAATTGTCCCAGCTCATCTTGTGGAAGACCCCGTCGCGGGTGATGCCCGCATTGTTGATGAGGATGGACACCGGCCCAAGCCGTTCTTCGACCTGGGCCACGCCGTCCCGGCAGGCCGCCTCGTCCGCAACGTCCCATTTGAACACCGATATGCCGGTGTCCTGCTTGAACCGGGCGGCGGCGGCGTCATTGCCATGATAGACGGCCGCCACCTCATGGCCTTCGGCCTTCAGCGATCGGGCGATGGCCGCGCCGATCCCGCGCGTGCCACCGGTTACGAGTGCGATATCCGTCATGATCGTCCGGGTCCGTTCCTGTTTCAGATGCGCCGCGAGGTTTCCCCCACAGCTCCTCCCCGGACAATGCGTATGTATACTTAGCGGTTTTGTTATCGCCTCCTGGCGATACCGGATCAAGTCAAAACTCATGCAAGACCTGGATGATCGGGTTAGAGACGGTTTTATGACAAGAGCAACATCAACCGGACGTGCCAGGCGCCTGCCGCCGCGTGACCCCAAAGGGGGCCGGCCGACGCAGGAAATCGCGGCGCTACTGGGCGTTCATATTCTTGATGTGGCGCTCGAACAGTTCATCGCCCATGGCGTGGAAGGCGCCAGCATGGAGGGGATCGCGATCGCCGCCAGCGTCTCCAAGCGCACGCTCTATTCCCGGTTCGGGTCCAAAACGGCGCTGCTTGTCGCTGCCGTCGAGCATGGAATCGCGCATCATCTCAGGCCGATCGCATCGACCATTCCGGCCGGCTCGACGCGGGACAAGCTGCTCCATGTCGGCAGGAAAATCCTGGATGCATCGCTCAAGCGTGAGGTTATCGGCCTGGATTCCCTGATCAACTGGATCGCCGATCATGAATCGGAAGCCGGCCAGGCCAAGCCTTCGATGGGAGCCAAGGCGGGAATTGCGATCATCCAGTCAATTCTCGAGCAGGCCCATCGCAACGACGGCAGCGACAGCTCGGTCGACCTGTCGTTCCTGGCGGCGTTCCTCTTCGACGCGTTCGTCACAAGCCCGCGGCAGCGCATTCTCCTGCGGCATGAGCTGGAAAACACGTCTCGCGCCAAATCCGACTATCTTGAGCGCACCATGAATCTCATCGCGCGCGGAATGCCCTTCCTGGACGAAGACTGTTCCGGTTAACTCCATGTTCGATCCTGTTGGACATGGACTCCGACCGCAAATCTGGCACCATGGCGTCGCCCCGATGCATGAGCACGAGCAGGACGCCGTCAAAGATGGCCTGTGCTGACCGACGGCAACGGAGCGCTATGATCAACCAAAGGACAGGTCACTGCTCATAGTCCTCACCAAGGTAGAGTCTGCGCACATCGGGATTGTGAAGCACCGCGTCGGGCGTCCCCTCGAACAGCACCCTTCCCTCATGGATGACATAGGCCCGGTCGACCAGTTCGAGCATCTCGTGGACATTATGGTCGGTTATGAGAACGCCGACGTCATGCTGCTTGAGGTCGCGCACCATCAGCTTGATATCGACGATCGACAGGGGGTCGATGCCGGTAAAGGGCTCGTCCAGCAACATGATGGCCGGCTTCGCGGCCATCGCACGAGCAATCTCGGTGCGGCGGCGTTCTCCGCCTGACAAAGCCGGAGCCGGCGTATCGCGGACATGGGCGATGCTGAATTCGGCGAGCAGCTCATCGAGGCGCGCCGCGATCACCGCGGGATCATCCGTGCGGCACTCGAGCACCGCGGTGATGTTTTCCGCGACCGTCATGCCCCGAAAGACCGATGGCTCCTGCGGAAGATAGCCCAGACCCCGTGCCGCGCGCCTGTCCATCGGAAGCGCCGTGACATCCGCTCCGCCAAGCAGGATCCTGCCGGCATCGACGCTCGTCAAGCCGATGATCGCATAGAAGGAGATCGTCTTTCCGGCGCCGTTGGGACCAAGCAGCCCCACGATCTCGCCCGGTTTGACGTTGAGCGAAACGCCGTGGAGGACCTTTCGGGCACCGAATGATTTTTCGATCCCCACAATCGAGAGCCCTTCGGCCGCACCGGCGGAACTCTGCAATTCGCCTAGTCGACCGGTCACCGGACCGCCATCCGTATGAACAGACGTGCCGCTATCCACGGCTCTCCGGTTCCCCTGCGAGAGTGGGTTTTCCAGAAAGCTCGCGATGAGCATGGGCACGCGACACCTTATCGGTTGCGTTCGGACCGGAGCGGCGTCGACGGAAGATCGATCGCCGCCCCAAGCCTCTTCGCTCAGGAGACGGCTTCAAGAGCCAGGGCAACGCCCTGCCCGCCCCCGATGCAAAGCGTGACAAGCCCGCGCCTGAGCCCGTCGCGCCGCATCGACTCGAGCAGCCGCGTCGTCAGCACCGCGCCCGTCGCGCCGATCGGATGGCCATGGGCGATCGCCCCGCCTTCGACATTGACGATGTCCTCCGGCAGCCCGAGTTCCCGTACGACGGCGATGGCGATCGCGGCAAAGGCTTCGTTGATCTCGACCCGTTCGAGATCCGACACCGACCAGCCCGCACGGGTGAGCGCCTGGCGCACGGCCGGGACCGGCCCCAGCCCGAACAGTCCGGGCTCCACCGCACCCACGCCGAAAGCGACCAGCCGACCGACCGGAGCTACGCCGTGCTGGCTGGCCCAGTCCTCGCTCGCCACGATCATCGCCGCCGCGCCGGTATTGAGGCCGGGCGCATTGCCTGCCGTGATTGTTCCTTCCGGACGAAAGGCCGGCTTGAGGTGGGCGAGGCTTTCGAGCGTCGCATCCGGTCGGTTCTGCTCGTCCCGCGAAAAGCTGGTCGGCCCCTTTCGTCCCGGAATTTCGACCGCCACGATCTCGCTGTCGAACTTGCCGGCCGCCTGGGCCGTACTGAACCGCTGTTGCGAGCGCACTGCCCAACTGTCCTGGGCGTCGCGCGAGATCTGAAATTTCGTGACGAGGTCCTCGGTCACCCAGCCCGAATGCTGATCGACGAACGCGTCGTTGAGACCGTCATGGAGCATGCTGTCGAAAAGCTTGCCGTCGCCCATGCGATAACCCCAGCGGCCCTTCTCGATAAGGTAGGGCGCCTGGTCCATATTCTCCATCCCGCCCGCGACAGCGGCATTCGTCAGGCCCAGCATGATCTCCTGCGCGGCAGTGGCGATCGCCTGGGCTCCGGAGCCGCAGACCCGGTTGACGGTCATCGCCGGCACAGTGTCAGGGATTCCGCCACCGATCGCCGCCTGCCGCGCCGGGTTCATCTTCGCTCCGGCCTGCACCACCTGGCCCATGACGACCGTATCGATCGCGTCGCCGGTTACGCCGGCGCGCTTGAGCGTCTCGGCAATGGCGATAGTGCCGAGTCTCGGCGCGGCCATGTCCTTGAGGCTGCCGCCATAGCTTCCGATCGCGGTTCGCACGGGTGCGCAAAGAACAACATTCTTGGTCATGATCTTCTCCTTCCATTCGGCCGCTTCAGGCCATGTATTTGCCGCCGTTGATCGAAAGCGTGGCGCCGGTGACAAAGCCGGCTTCGTCCTCGACAAGGAAGAGGACGCCGCGCGCGATCTCATCGGGCGTGCCGAGACGGCCCACGGGAACGGCGCCAAGAACAGCCTTCATCGCCTCCGCCGATACCGCGGCGACCATGGCGGTGTCGGTATAGCCCGGCGCTATCGCATTGACCGTGACGTTGCGCGCCGCGCCCTCGAGCGCGAGCGCCTTGGTGAAGCCGATCACGCCCGCCTTGGCGGCGGCATAGTTGGTCTGGCCGAACTGCCCCGACAGCGCGTTGACCGAACTCACATTGACGATCCGGCCGAAGCGCCGCTCACGCATGCCCTCGATCACCGCGCGGCACATGTTGAAGCAGCCGCCGAGGTCGACGTCGATCACGCTGCGCCATTGCTCCTCGCTCATCTTGTGGAGCGTGCCGTCGCGGGTGATGCCGGCATTGTTGACGAGGATGTCGACCGGCCCGACCTCCGCCACGACCTTGGCGACGCTCGCCTGGCTCGCGGCAAAATCGCCCACGTTCCAGCCATAGACCGGAATGCCCGTCTCGTCGTGAAACGCCTGGGCTTCGGCCTCGTTGCCGAAATAATTGGCGACGACGGTGTAGCCATGCGCCTTGAGGAGTCGTGCGGTCGCGGCGCCGATACCGCTCACGCCGCCGGTGATAAGCGCTATACGGGACATGAGAAATTCCTTGCTGCTGGTGCTGATGAAAAGGGAGTGGGCGACGCGGTCACTGCGCGAGATAGCCGCCATCGACGGGATAGTAGCCGCCGGTCATGAACGAGGCGCGATCGGACAGCAGAAAGGCGACAAGCGCCGCCACCTCCTCGGGCCGGCCGAGCCGGCCAATGGGATGCTGATCGATCAGCGCGGGCGACGGTTCGCCCTGCGCCCGGATCAGCGGCGTATCGATGACCGCTGGCCCCACCGCGTTGATGCGAATGCCCTTGCGGGCATAGTCGACGGCTGCGGTCCGGGTCATGCCGACCACGGCGTGCTTGGCAGCCGCGTAAGCGATGGTGCCGGGCAGGCCGAGCATGCCGCAGATCGAACTCATGTTGACGATCGCACCGCCGCCCGAAACCAGCATCGCCGGGATCTGATAGCGCATGCCGTAGAACACGCCGTCCATGTCGACGCTGAGCACGCGCCGCCATTCGGCAAGATCATATTCACCGGCCGGAGCGGAGGCGCCGCCGACGCCGGCATTGTTCACGGCAAGATCGAGCCGGCCGAAGGTCTTCACCGCGAAAGCCACCATCGCCTCGACATCCGCGGCATTCGCCACGTCCGTCCGAAGCGGAAAGGCCCTGCCGTCATCGATCTGGGCAGCGAGAGCGTGTACACGGTCGATATCGAGATCGGCGAGCACGAGCCGGGCGCCGGAGGCGGCCAACTCACGGGAGATGGCCTCGCCCAGCCCGCTGGCGGCTCCGGTCACGATCGCGACCTTGTCATTGAAGTCGAACATCCGGTTCTCCAGAGCGCACGAAAGCCGCCGCCCAAAACGGGCGTCGCCAAGCCGATCCGGCACCTCTCCCTGGCGTTTTGGATTCCCGATCACCACGGGATATGCGGTTCATGTGCATCGCCGGAGCACCACCCCGCCATCGGGAACTATACTTATGCGTTTCGTATCGACGCTAATTCGTTCCTCTTTCCATCCGGGAAAGCGTGAGGAATGGACGACGGCTGGAGCGGCAGGATCGTCACAAATCGGATGGCGGAGGACATATTCTGTGTCGGGCCAGGCGCAAATATACTGATGGCCGGGGTTGCGCCTTATCTCTCCCCTGCAGTACCGTTCTGTGAAATTGGCGACTCTCGGAAAGACATGCGTGGTGGTAAGATGAGAGTAGCCGCTTGATAACGATGGTATAATCGGAGGCGGTTTCAGGGGAGGATGCTGAGTCAGGCTACGTCATCGCGTAGTGCGTGTTCCTCGCTGTCAGGCGATGGAAGGGCATGTCCGATTGGAGATGAGGAACATGGACACATCCGCCGCCACTTCGCCACCAGACCCGTTGGAAGACGTTGCAGAGACATTCATTCGCGCCGCGGTTACCCGGCTCGCCTCGGCTTTTCCGCCCGCAATGCTCCTCCAGGTCTTCTCCGACCGGACATTTCACCTCGCCCTCCCGCCGGGCAAGCGACCGCGGCGCAACGCCAGGATCGCGCGCGAACATACGCGGCTGTTCGATTATCCGGTCCGTGGTGCAGGCGACAGCGGTTGGCACCTGCGCGCATGACGATCCGTCCGCACTTCTGGTTCATGGCTGGCGCATCGATTCTCCTCGCGCCGACGGCCCATGCCGCCTCGCCGGTCGAGATCCTGATCGGCGACGCCGGCCAGCGCGACCAGGACGGCGCCATTCTGGTCGATCTGCGATTGCTCAACGGGGACCGAGATCCACAAACGGTATCCTTGCCCGACCGAATCGAGGCACGGATCGGGGCTGCCGGATCTGTCCGGACCGTATGGCTCGAACGCGCCGCGAATGTCCCGGCCAGCCTGACCGTGCCGCCTGGCGGGTTCATGCGCGCTCGCTATTGCTTTCGCGCGCCTTCCGACCTGACGCTGGATGGCGCGACGCTTTCCATTCCGGCGTGGCGTTCGCAGCAGATCACTGTTGCTTTGCGGTCGGCGACGCAAGCGCGATTCCATATTCGGCGGCTTGCGAATAGCTCAGGTCACGATGGTCATCCGTGTGGAGACCGCTCGCCATCTCGATAATCGGATGGACGGAGATGATCTCGCCCGACGGCAGCCTGAACTGGTTCGCGATCCCCTCAACCGGTGTAGTGCCGTCCGGCACGGGGAAAGTTCCTTCGATCAAATAGTCGATATGCATGGCGGCGTTCCTGCATGGTGCGCGTGCGTGGCATCGAGCCGGTTGGATGTCGGACCAGGTTAGCTGACGGCAACGCACTGGGAGTCGGGCGAGCGTCTTGCTCACGCGACACGAGGCGCCCTCCCCCTTCCCTTCGTCATGAGGTCGTTGCTCGTCGCGTAGATGTCGGCGGCGCGGGAACGCCACGCGGCAGCTTGGCAATCGGGCAATATATGACAGCGCCTGGCCGCTGGCGGGTGGCCCATTGGATGGAAATGAGGGGAACCGGGTGGCAGACCGCCGTAACTTGGGGCGCGGCGGCGGTCTGTTGTTGGCGCGGCTGGGCTAAGCGGCCGAGGGAGCCGCCGGGCCGTCCGGCGTCGGCATGTAGGCGACCGTCATCTCGTTTCGGCCAGCGACTATGCTGATCTTGCGGCCGTCGGGGACGAGCCAGCTGACTTCATCCCACAGTGCGCCGCGGATGCGTTCGATGATCGCCGTCTCCTCGCCGAGCAGGAGTTCGTTAGCGATATGGCGGGCCCGTTTCTGGAAATAGGCGTGCTGGGTTTCCCAGCTATCGTAACCGCAATCGTCGCCGGGCGAGAAACAGGCTGCGTCGATTAGAACCGCCAGCGATATCGGAGAGATGATGGCGTCGCTGGCGAGAAGGATCGCCGTCTGGTCGATGTCTGCGTACCAGGCGTCATCGGGCGCGATGAGGACGTCAGTCGGAAAGGCGTAGACGTCGCTGTCTTCGGACGGGTCGCGCGAGGCGCTGATCGCTATCTCGAGGGTGATGGCGGAGACGCGGCCCGACTCAACGCCCTCCGGCACGATGGAATCGGCATTATAGTCGTAGATGGCGGCTTCGCTGTCGACATGGAATGAAAGGCCCGTGACGCGCGGCAGAGCGTCGTACCAGGAATAGCCCTCAAGGGCATGGATCTCCCGGACGAGGGTGCCGCCGAGCGGTTTGCCGGTACGCAGCACACGGTTGGCGCATTGTTCGATATGGGGCTCTTCAGTGGGCAGAAGGATCATCGCTTCGCCCGCGATGCGGTTGCCTTCGGCGATCCCGTGACCGTCGGCGATGCGCGGCTCCCATGCGGACAGCCACGGTTCGGCCTCGGGCAAGATTATGCCGAGCGTCACGGCCCGCAGCCATTGCGCGTGAGGCAGGCGATGGCTGTCGTTGGTCGCTATGGTTCGATAGATGGCCTGCTCGGCAGCTTCACGGAGCGCCCCGAGCGCGGCGTTCTGGACCATCTCCTTGCGCGCCGGCAGGACGAGCTGCAGCGCCGGGGCGTCGACGATATCGATGCGGACCCTCCATGCATATTGACCCTCGATCTCATGCACTTGCGGCAGCTCGCATGGGATGCTGACACCGTGGAAATTGATGCGGGGATCCTGCGAAGTGTACAGTTCACGGTCGTGGAAGACACCGATTCGGCAGCCGTTCCACTCCTCGACACGCCTCGCGCCGGCGAGGAAGTCCAGGCGTTCGAGCGGGTCGCTGCCCAAGCGGACCGGAAGAGGATAATATTTAGTCGCCCTGGAGGCTGCGGGCGCGAGTTGGTCGCCCCAGGTTTCGGGCATGTCGATGAGAATTTCGGTTCCGCGATCGATGGAATGAGGTGCGATTTCCAGCGGCATGCCCGTTTCCCATGCGTCGGGCGTGATGATGACGCGCCAGCCCTGGCTGGCCGCAGGAGAAAAGGAGCGAATCTCGACGCGGTGGCCGGCAAGGCTGAAGACGCCCATTCCGGCGGGATCCTCGCGATCGGCGATGTCGCTGTTCCAGCCGGACTCGCCGAGAGTCACGAGTTTGGCCGGATCGTCGATCCCGGCGCCGTCGTCACGGATGATGAGGGTTGGATGGCCAGCCAGGTCCAGGCTGTCGATGTCGACGCGGGTCGCGCCCGCGCGCCTGGCGTTCTGGAGGAGTTCATGGAGAACGTCAGAGACGCTGCCGTTGAACAGGCGGCCGACCTTGCCGATCAGGGTTTGACCGACAGCGGTCTGGATGGTGCGTGGAAGCGACATAAGAGCACTCCGGACGGACGGGCGGACCATTCCCCCGTCACGCCCGTTCACTCCGCCTCCCCTTTTTCCCGGCGTGACGGTGCCCGGATGTCAACGAGCGGCGTGGCTGTGAGATGGATGTCGATCTTGCTAGCGCCACGATGTCGTCGGGCAATGCTCGTCATTGCCTTGCTCAAGGCAGCTTCGATATCCGGGGCGTCGACGGGGCCGGTCCAGTATCGGGGATTGCCGGACCTGGTGCGGTAGCTGGCTCTCGCGAAATAGCCGGCCACGGTCAAAATTCCAGCGAAGTCTCGAGGTCTACGATCCAGGTCGGGTCGACCAGCACCGCATCGTCTGACCAGCAGGCGACGATAGCCGCCACGGGATCGCGGTTGTCCTGCGGTACCAGGGAGATTTCGTCGTCGTCGGCGCCTTCGGTATCGTAATCGACCGTGCGCAAGATGATTGGACGGTCGGCCACCACGCCGGAAACCAGCCCGCCTTCGAGCGCGACGACGACATGCGGCAGTTCATGGGGCGTACCGCCGATGTTGAGTCGCTCGCAGAGATCGTCGATTTCGTCAGCGGCCATCGGATCGAGGGAAAAGCCTTCCGTTGCGATGTCTGTCAGGTGCTCGGGGCACCCCTGTTCCTGCAAGAGACGCAGGGCCGCGAGGATCGTGGCCAGTTCGTGGTCATCCAGCGCCGGAAGGAGTTGATGGCCTTCAAGTTCGGCCTCGACAATCCAGACGCCGCATTCGGCCGCGGTGGCGAGAGCCTCGGTATCGAGGTCGCTGGTGTCCAGGTCGTGCTGGGCGAGGCGCTGGCGCTGCGCCTGCAGAAGCCCTTCCTCCCATTGGGCGGCGGGAACTGGCGGGAGGATATCGCTGTGGATATCGCTGCGGAGCAGATTGACCATCGTGACGGCAGCTTCGCGCGCACCCGGCAAGGTGCCGCAGTAACGCCGAAGCTCGTTGGGATGGGCATAGTGCGCGCCGATGGCGATGAAGATCTTCATGGGATTACGTCCTCGCTGATGGGAGTAATGATGAAAGCATCGCCGGTCCTGCCGATGCCGAATTCTGTGACCGCCACGACGCCATAGTCATCGCCGGTCAGGCAGTCGTTTGCAGCTTCTATGCGGGACAGGAGCGCCCTCGCCGCGGCGTTGACGGCGGCTTCCCCGTGATGGGTACGCACGACCGCCGTCAGCATGAGTGGAATTTCCAGATCGTAACCGGGTGGATCAGCGGATGGTTCGAACCCAGGCGATGGCGCCCGAAGTGAGGGATATTCGGTCGACCAGTCGACGTTGGCGGCAATCCAGCCGGGGACGAACTCCCAGTCGAACGGCGCGTCGTAGCTGTCGCGCACCTGCGCCCAGGACAGGTCGACGGGTTCGGTCCAACCAAGCACGGTCAGCCGGATGACGCTGGTGCCGATCCGACCGAACGCCGCGCGTATAGCCGCCGATCGAGCGGCCGTCGCCGGATCCGCGGCATGCCTGGTGTCGCGCATCTCCAGGACGGCTTCCCAGAGACAGGCGGCCGTTTCGAGGCTGGCGGCCAGATACATATCGCCCATGGAAATCTCCTTTGTGTGCGGTGCCCGCACTGGCTCGGGAACGCGGAATTCAGGCGGCACGGCGGTCGCTGTCCTGACGCAGTCCCAAGTCGAAAGCGGTGAGGATGTCCCGATCCGGTTTGAACCTGTCGAATGCCCCGTCGAGATCGTCGATGGAGGTCCATGTCGCGGCGTCGGCAGGATCGTGCTCGACACGGAAGGTGATCGGCAGCCAGTCGGCTGTCATCTCGGGGAAGATGCTGCGCACGATCAGCGTCTCAATGCGCCTCGCGACAATGAGAATGCGCGTGGCGAGTTCCGCCCTGTCATGGTCTCGCTCGATCGTGAAATAGCGCTCCGGTGCGATCAGTTGCGCGATCCGTACGCACGGAATTTGAGCGGTGGATTTCGGGCCGGGAACCGTGGGCGCGCGCGCCAGGCGCTCGGCCGTCAGCCCTTCGGCGAGTGCGAGCGCTCGATATTCGTAATCGGGAGGCGTTCCCGACAGGCGGGTGCGTGAAACGATGATCTGCATGGCATGCCTCCGTCAGGCGAACAGCCGGTCGCGATCTGCGGCCGGTGCGGTGAGATGAAGTTCGCGCCGAATGTGCGCGGCAAATCGGTCGGGCTGGACAAGTTCGTTCACCGAGGCCCAATGGTTGCGTTCGCCGATATGATCGGCGCGGCCCGCAACGCGGCGAAACAGGACTTCATGGCCTGGTCCGAGGCAGCCGAGGCTCAGCTGGACATAGACTTCCGCGCCGTGCAGCAGGATCTCACCGCTGACTGCGATGCCTCCCGGGCTGCTTCGAATGGTGTAGCTTTCGCAAGGCAGTCCAAGCGCGTCAGCGAGCCGCTTGAGCGCCTTGCGGCCATCGGCGTGGAAGAGCTTCTTGGCGGGCGCATCATAGCCGACGCCTTTGTTGGCGAGCGCGATCAGGGCTGGACGGCGCCGAAGATCGGCAACGGCGTCCATGCAGTCGTGCCGGAGCTGGATGCTGGGTGCGCCGGTGTCTTCGGCGATCGTCCCGAGGTGGCGGGCGAGCAACAGGACGGCCGGGTCGACATCCTGCGGTTTGCCGGCGTTGCGGCAGTCTTCGATCGCGGCGATGAGCGCGTGCAGACAGGCCGGGATCGTGTTGAGGGCCGAAGGATCGAGCGCCTGCTGAAAGCGCGCAGCGATGTCATAGGACATTGGGCGATCTCCGAGAGGTCATGCGCATTCGCGCGCGCCTCCCGCTCACCCCCTCTCCTTCCGGTGATCTGCCTCAGAGGGCTGTGGCGCGGCTCGCCTTGGAGTCGAGCAGTTCTGCGAAGCGGGCGAACACGGCCGGGCCGTTGGGGAAGCGGTTTTCGAGGCCGTGCCGCTCAAGGATCGGATAGCGTGCTATGGCTATCCGCGTTGCTTCTGCCGGTGTGGGCAGCCGGGGCGGCCAGCCTTTCACGAATCGCAGGCCGGACGGCATCGCGGCCTCGATCTGGCGGCGTTGTCCGGCGTCCCGTTTGGCGCGCTGCACGTCTCGCAGGAGCGATGCAGGGAGCAACGCCGGTGCGACGTCGGCGAGCCAGCGCTGCGGCTGGAAGGAAAAGGTCGAGCGCGTCTCCATGCCGACCAAATGCCGATAGAGGTTGAGATTGTCAGGCGCGCCCGTCGCGGCAGAGAGATCGCGCAGCGAGGCGAGCACGCAAAAGGCACAGGACAAACGGCTTGCGCCATGAAGGTGATAAGCCTCATGGAGCGGCAGGCCATGACGGGCATGGGCGGCGAATACCTGTTCGTCAGACCAGTCGACCAGAGGATGCCAGTTGATCATGCGCGTGCCGGCGGCGTTGCCGGATTTGGCGAAGCGGTCATCGATGCGAGAGATCGGTGTATTGCGGCGTCCCAGGCTTTCCGAGCGCCGGAGTCCGATGACGGAGACGATCGTCTGTCCACGAAACCGTCGAGCGAGGTCCGGCCCGATTACCTGAACCTTGAGTTCGGACGTACAGAAGCGCAGCGAGGAGGATGACCAGGGGCCGATCAGATTATAGGTTTCCAGGGCCTCGTAGCGGCGCTTGCCGCTCTCGAACCGCTGTTCCCAACGTGCGACCATGTCGCCGGCCGGGCGGCGAACGACGGTCAGCGGGACATCGATGCGCACGGCGATCGCCTCGACCAGGGCCGGCGTCGAGTTCCATTCGGCGCGACCAAGGTCGGCATGGACGGCGATGCGGCGGTTACGGGGGTGGCCCATGCGGTCGAGCAGTTGACTGACGGCATAGGCCGAGGCGCCGCTGTCCTTGCCGCCCGAGAGGCTGAAGGCCACCCATGCGCCGTCGGAAAGGGCTTTGCGGATCGGCTCGTCGATGGCGAGCGGCGGGAGGGCGTGCTCGAACACACCCGCTGTCGATGCTGACATGGGGATCTCGATGTTGTTGGTGTGATGCGGGCGTCTGAGGCCGATCGCGCGCCGGGCTAAACCGAACGGGACGGCCGAGTAGCGAGCAAGGCGGCTATGGCGTCAGGCCTCGTTGTCCGGTTCGACGACGTCGCGCAGGATCGCGGTCAGGGCGTCATTGATCGACACCAGCAGTCCGCTGCGTGCGTTGTCGCCCATCGGCGTGAGATATCGATCGGGAATGAGATTGTTGACGGCATGCGTCGCGTCGTCGACCAGCGCGTCGAATTCGTCTTCGGTCATGCCGCACCTCCCTGACCCTGAGCGATGGCCGAGATTTCACGAGCGCGGTCGAGCATTCCGGGACGCAATTCCCGCGCACCGTCATCATTGAGCGGCAGGTCATCGATGGCGTCGAAGATGCCGGCAAGTTCCTTCAGCAGCGAGCGAAGTGCGTCACCGTGCCGGGCCAGTTCCTGTTTCGCGGCCTTGTAGATGTTGATGCGAGCGGCACCGTCGGTATAGCTCGCGATACGGCGCGCGGCGTTTGCGATCGGACCTTCATGCGCTTGGTCGATGGAGTTCGTTGGCCTGGTCAGCCAGTCACGAACCAGGCGAACCTTCTCGGCATAGGTTTCATCGCCGATCATGGCGTCGTTCCAATAGACGGTGGCGACAGTCAGCAGGTCGGCGGCGCCCTCTGGACCCGGCGCATGCCGGAAATCCAGCTCGGCCTCGTCAAGTGTCTTGTTCGCTTTTCCCATCGTGCGTCTCCATCAGAGTGGCCCTGATCTTCTCGGCCCAGGCGCCGGGATTGTTGTGGTGTTCGAGGAACTCATGCGCCCATTGGAACACGGTCAGCGTGTCCTGCTCGATCGTGTTGAGCGCCTCGCCATAGTCGGGGTGGGTGTTTGCGGCGCCACGGACATTCGCTGCAGGGCTGGGTGAGGACAGCCTTATTCATGCCCGGCTCCAAAGCCATCGACGCCCAGTTCACCGCGGTCTCCGATGAAGTGCGGATATTTTTCATCGCATGTGGGCGGGGCGAGCTCGGCCGTGCTGTCGTCGATCTGGACGCCTGGCGGGCATTCGACTGGATCGAAGATCTGGCGGAGGCATTCGCAGATGTCGGGGTCATCGCGGCTGCCGCACATCGCGACGAATCCGTCGTGAAGCTCGTCGCCGACGCGGGTCGGGTCCGCCTGATCGTGGATTTTGTAAGGAAGGCTCGCTCCTGCAAATATCCCCAGGGCGTGGTCCCACATGGCTTGGGGATCGAATATCTCGACAAGGAGCGTGATGCTGGCGTTGGTGCCGCCTGCCATGGTCATGCTCCCGCGCGCAGGCCCTGCAGCGTTTCCTGCATGAGCCAATGCGTCGAGCCTCCGAGGATTTCGGTATCGGTGATTACGAAATAGCCGCCACCCAACTCGCCCGGCCGGAGTTTGTCGCAGACCGCAGCCCATTCGAAGCCGTAAGGCAGCGCCGACTTGCAGACCTTCTGGATCAGCGATGCGAGCGCCGAGACATCGGCCTGCTGCCCGCTGATGAAGGCGATCTTTTCCTTGCTGTCGGGATTGTCGTTGATGCTGAGACCGGCGTCGAAGTCAGGGAAGTCCGGATCGGACCAGAGCGCGAGGAAACTGGCAAAGGGATCCTCCTCGCCCACCATCAGCGGGAAGACCGTCCTGAAGGTCTCGCTGCGCGCGGCATAGCAGGCCTTGGCGGCATTCATCTCGTCCTGCGGAACGCTGGCGAAACCGCTGGATATTTCTCCTGCGGTCGCGAAACATTCTTCGAGCAACGCCGCTTCCTCCGGCGTCACGGCGATGTTGAACGCCGTTTCCAGATAGTTGTTGGCCATCTCTGGTCTCCTTGATGGCGATGCGGTGAAAGTGGATTTTGCAGGCGGAGCCTGGTCAGCCGGCGGCGGCGATGAGAATATCGACCGCCTCGCGAAGGCGCGCATCGTCCGCGCCGTTGACGACGACCGCGTCAGGATTGGTGGCGAGGACGGCGCGGGTGACGACTGCCAGGGGGCGTTTGCGTAGCGGATACTGGAATATCTCGCCGCGCTCGATCGTGACGAGATTGGTGCGAAACAGGCGCTTGAGGCGACGATATTCAAGCTCTCGGGCGAGCAGGTCGCCGATTTCCGTTTCGAGATCGTGCTCAAGGGTGATGCCTTGATGCGAACGGGCAGGCCGGTTGACCTTGAGCCACGCATCGACCTCGGCCTCGGTCCATCGGCCGGCCTTGTGGTAGAAATCGCACCCGCCATGGCCCTGGTTGCGGGCATGGAAGGCGAGTTCGCCATCGATATAGACGTCAGCGGTATATGCGCTGGTCTCTTGCGAGTGCGCAGCGCTGTAGGTGATGCGGCGCAGTTCGATTTGCATGAGGGAAGTCTCCGGGAGCCGCTCCCCTGGCGAGAGCGCCACCCCTTCCCTCCTTCCCTCCCACAAATCGTTCAGCAGGCTATGAGGGTCCTATGCCCGGAAGGTGCATAGCCGATGATTTCCTTGTGGTGTGTCCCGCTGCTATCGGGCGGTTACATGCGGATGATGATGAACCAACGCGCCGGTCCCCTTGCGGTCAGTGCGTTTCGGTGGGGAACTCATCCTCACTTGTGCGCCGTGCGCGGTAGATGGCCTCGAAGTCTTGTCCGCCGTAGAAGATGTTCGTGATCTCGACGCGCTCGTCGTTCAGGCGATAGGCGATGACCGCTCGTCGTTCGAAAGGAACAGTCCGTAGCCCTGGTTCGAGGTCGTCACGGATGGATCCGCCTTTCGGCACATTGCCAATCCGCCTGCACCGTTCTCTTATTCTGGCGACATAGGCGCGTGCCGTCGCTCGATCGAGGCTGAGTTTCAGGATGGAACGGAAGATATGTTCGAGATCGTCGATGGCCTCGGGACGATAGACAACCTCGGCCTCATTCATCGGCGAACAGGCGTTCGAGGCGTGCATCGACCTCTGCTTCGGACAGGCTGGGACGCGGATCGTCGATGGATCGGCGGATGCGGGCCTTGATCGACGCCAGGCGTTCGGCGTCTGCGGTGCGCTGGCGCTGCCACAGGCGGACCGCGTCGCGCAAGGCCTCGCTGGTCGACGCATATTCACCCGCCTGAACGCTCGCCCGAATTGCTTCGAGCTGCTCCGCGGTCATCGTGATACTGATCTTTTCGGCGTGCTGCATGGACTCAAGCCTCCGCATATCTGGGTAGCATAAAATCCTACCCGTTGACAGGCCTGGTCGGCGACTGATCTGCCCCCTTCTGAGTGGTCCAGAATCTCTGTTATTTTGGATTATGAAGGAGTTTGGAAATGGGCAAGAGGCACAAGCCGGAAGAGATTATCGGCAAGCTGCGTGAGGCTGAGATCGTGTTGGCG